>JAXFDG010000070.1:0-6373 GCA_034173665.1 Arcanobacterium sp. | reverse complement strand
TAAACTTTCTTTCCATGATGGTTGGCTCCGCACTGGTGATTTGGCCCGCTGGGATGATGGCTTCTTAGTGATGGCAGACCGTCGCAAAGAGTTAATTATTAACGGTGGATTTAATGTCTATCCTTCTGAGGTTGAAGCTGCCGTACGGGGACTCACTGGTGTTGCTGAGGTTGCAGTGGTGGGAATGCCTAATGCAAGTTTCGGTGAATCGGTGGTTGCGGCACTGGTTCTTGAGCCTGGCGCAAAGGTAGATTTGGAAGCTGTTCGTGAATGGACAAAGTCGCGACTATCTCACTACGCAATGCCGAAGTCGATTGTGGTTTTGGAAGAACTACCAAAATCTCAGCTTGGAAAGGTGCTCCGGAAGAATGTTCGCGAGCAGCTTGCCAGCTTTGAACTTATTTCTGGCGAATGGCGGAAGAAACTTGAAGATGCTTCAGCTATTGCAGCTTCAAAGCTAGAATCCGGAATGGAATCGTTGAAGAATTTTTCTAAACATGAGCAGGAAGAAATTCCAGAGGCAATGTTTGAAACAGTAGTTGAAGAAGATGCCACTGCAGCGGATTCCACTTCTGCAAATGAAGCAGAATCTAATTAACACTTACTTAAAATCTAAACTTTGCGGTAAGCAAACTGACGGAGAAACGTTACAGTTATCGGAAGTGATGCTACTTTTAATAAATGATTTTGCAGCACCACAAGACCACAAGAACTAAATAAGCAAGCCGCATAAATTAAGACTCCGGGGAGCCAGCACAGGAAATTACTGCTGCGCTTCCCGGAGTTTTTCAATAGCTTTTTCAAAATCCTCAAGTGAATCAAAGTTTGAATACACGGAAGCGAATCGCAGATAAGCAATAGTATCTAGCGAGCGGAGTGGCTCGAGAATTGCCAAGCCAATATCATAGGCTTCAATTTGTGAGAGACCACTTGCACGAACACTTTCTTCAACCTGCTGCGCTAATACTGCAAGTTGATCATCGGTTACAGGACGTCCCTGACATGCCTTACCAACTCCGGAAATAATTTTATCGCGACTAAATGCTTCTGTTGCACCAGACCTTTTCACCACAGTCAGTGAAGCTGTCTCAGTTGTGGTGAAACGACGTTTACAAGATGGACATTCACGTCGACGACGAATTGAATTACCATCATCAGTAGTTCGACTATCGACAACGCGCGAATCTGAATTTCTACAAAATGGGCAATGCATACAGCCCAAATTAGCTGTTTCTAATCAAAGATGGCAAATTTTCGACTATGTTAATAGAGTTATCTAGCACAACATCCGCAGCAGCAACATCTCCATTAGTAAAAACTGTTCCAGCCACACTCACCCCAATTGCAAACATTGCCATCATTACAATCAAAATAGCTAATAACTTTATTGCCGAAATTATTTGTGCTTCTGCAGCTACAACATTTGCACTTACAACAGAAGTTGAACGGTAAGAGCGAGAACTTACTACAGCTGACCTTGCCACAATATTATTCTTCGCAGCCTTTTCCCCTGCCAAAAAAACACCAGCCCGTCCCCGTTCCGATACACTCTTATTTACAATATTTACACTGGCGTGATCCCGGGCAGGTTTAACAATATAAGAGTCAGTTTCCGGAGAGAGCGCGCTCATAGGCGTAGCCACTACCCCAAAAGCAACTCCGGAACGAGATTGCGGACGATCAGGACGAACAAGTGAGCGGTGTACTGACGCAGAAAAATTCTGATTAGATTCAAGATGAGCGGAATTAATGCGAGACGCCCCAGGCAAAGTCGTCGTCTGCACTGCATCTCCGGAAGCCTTAAGAGCGTTCAACTCTCGAACTTCAGAGCCTGATAAATCTTGAGCCCCAGCATCAACTACCGCAAAGCGAACACGCGAGTTTGCCGACACAGCCCTTGAACGATAAGTTCCATAATCAATTGCAGACATCTCAAACCTTTCTCGAACATCTGTTCTAAACAATAATACATATTCGAACATTTGTCCAGAACATTTGTTCGGGAACTTAGAACAAATGTTTGAAATCTTGGAAAATGCAAGATATGCTGTATAAAACAATTGAATCAGTCAGGGTTTTCAAATTTTCAAAGTCATTGCCTCAAAGCAATTAGGAGCTATCCCAAAATGCGCTATAGCTCCAAAATAATTACTTTGAGCCAGTACGAAAACTAGTAATAATTGCTTTTAAAACTTAGTAATAATTACTGAAAAGCCACGACAAAATTTGCAGAGGCTTGACATAAGATTCAAAACAACGGAAAAACTAGCCCACGGCAAAAGCTAGCAACATAAAGTAATAGCGAACCGGAAACAAAGGTAGACAGAAATGAGCAATCTTCCCTTGCAACTAACTAAGCGCCAGTTAGGTATCTTGGCCTGCATTGCAGAAGGAATTCAGACTCACGGCTTCCCCCCAACTATTCGCGAAATTGCCGACGCCGTCGACCTGTCCTCACCATCGTCCGTAAAATACCAGTTAGACGCGATTGAAAAGCTCCAACTAATCAACCGCGGTTCAAGACGTTCGCGCACAATTGAAGTTACCGAACTTGGACTAAAGACTCTAGCCAATAACGGCATTGAAATTCAGAGCGAAATCAGTGCGGCACTACCCCTCAGCGTCTCTAAAACGGCAGCCAAAGTTCAGGATGAGGCTAAGGCCATCCCGACAAATATCACCGCCGAACCTACAGGTGTTAACCGTAAATTCGAAGCCACTTCCACTGATTCCGAAAATAACTCCCTAACGATAAACACAATTCAACTACTAACAAGCGAATTTGAATCCGAAGGTGAGTCAGTCTCAATTCCGCTTGTTGGCACAATTGCTGCGGGAGGTCCAATTACTGCCACCGAAGAACATCGCGAAGTCTTCACTCTCCCCCGCCAAATTACTGGTGGAGGTGAACTGTTCATGCTCCTTGTACAAGGAGACTCCATGATTGATGCAGCTATCTGCGACGGCGATTGGGTTGTAGTGCGGCAACAATCAACTGCCGAAAATGGTGAAATTGTAGCTGCTATGATCGACGGCGAAGCAACTGTGAAAGTCTGGCAGCGACGTGATGGACACTCCTGGCTCCTGCCCCGGAACTCTGAATATGCTCCAATTCCGGGTGATCAAGCAACAATTCTCGGCAAAGTGGTCACTGTTTTGCGCTCACTTTAAAAATAACTTGGTTTAAAGAACTAATACTTTAATTTTTTTAAAGCCAAACTATTTTAAAGTCGCTTCACTAAATTTCGGAGATTTTTTAGCACCAATTCTTTGTCGCTCGTCTCCCAAAACTTCGGTAGTGAAGCCCGTAAATATCCACCATACTGTTTTGTGATTAATCGTGAATCAAGAATTGCCACCACACCAAGATCTTCCATAGATCGCAATAATCGGCCGGCTCCCTGAGCCAACATTAATGCCGCATAATTCGCAGAAACTTCAAGAAAACTATTTCGCCCCTGCAGCCGGGCAGCTTCTGTACGTGCCTGTACTAGCGGATCATTCGGTCGCGGAAAAGGAATTCGATCAATAATCACGAGGCGATTCGTCAAACCGGGAACATCCACTCCCTGCCACAAAGACGCAGTTCCGAGCAGACAAGCATAAGGATCATCGCGAAACTCTTCAATTAACTCTGGAAGATTCCCTTCCCCCTGCACGAGGAACTTAAAGTCTGTATGCTCACGCAAATACTCAGCGGCACGCTCCACGGCCCCACGTGAAGTGAATAAACATAACGCACCACCTTCAGCAGCATCAATCAGTTCAACAATACGTTCAAGGGTTTCATCGCCATATCCTTGAACACTAGGCGCAGCTAAATCATCCGGACAATAAAGGAACCCCTGCCGCTGAGGATTAAAAGGACTACCTACATCCACGCCTTCCCATTGCGTAACCTCCGAACGTAAAAAACCAACCCGCGCCGCTACAGCGTTAAAACTTCCCCCTACCTGTAAAGTAGCAGAGGTTAAAATAGTTGCCCGCTCAGCAAAGAGCTCTGAGCCAAGCACCCCCGAAACGTCTAAAGGGGCAGTACAAAAACGAGCCACGTCGTCGTTACCTTGGGAAATCCAGGCAACTACCCGTCCAGAAGTAATTCGATCCCCGAGCACTAAATCAGCAATCTCAGTAATCTCAGTCAGGCGTGCACGTAAAACCTGCTTCGTTGCAAGTAAAGTTTCATCCTTTGTTTTGAAATCCTGAAGTTGCAGGAAAGCATCCTGAATAGCTCCTTGGAGTCGAAGAAAAAAGTCAATCAAATGATCAGGAAGAACCGCCAATCGGCCTTCCCCGATTTCTTCAAGAGTGGACTGAAATTCATCAATCAACTCACTTAATTCACTGTCAGAAAGTCCCGCACTACGCATCATCCGTGCCACGGCAGACAAATCAAATTTTGAAAGCACTGCAGATAACTGTTCAGTAACACGATCCGCCAAATCATGCGCTTCGTCTACAATATAAGCATCCACATCAGGCAAAATTGGATTCCCAGTAGCAGCCACCCCAAGAATGGAATGATTTGTAACGACGACGTCGGCCTCTTGTGCATTCTTACGTGCCAGCATCGGAAAACATGTATCGCGAAAACTGCAACTCTCACCAAGACATTCACGTTTCGATACTGAAATCTGGTTCCAAGCAAATTCCGAAACTCCCGGATTTAAATCATCACGATCACCAGTATCCGTAGTGCTCGCCCATTCTCGTGCACGAACTACTTCCGCACCACGAGCAGTTGCACCAATAGTGCCCTCCGCACGTGAGAGTAAAGCTCCCTCCTCTGGATAACCACCATCAACTTTGCGCTGACAGACATAATTATTCCAGCCCTTCAGCAAAGCGATTCTGGCAGTTTTCCCGGTTTGGGCCTGCAAAGCCTTAGTTACAGCAGGAGCATCTTTCACCATAATTTGCCGTTGCAGCGCAATAGTTGCAGTGGAAATAACAGTTCGCTTCCCATTAACTAAAGCTGCATAAATGGCTGGCACAAGATACCCTAAAGACTTTCCAGTACCAGTGCCCGCCTGCACCATTAAATGCCCATCATTATTGAGAGCATCCCAAACTTGCCGCACCATTTCGGCTTGTCCAGCCCGATACGAACCACCAAGCTCGGATATCACCTGTGAAAACACTTCCGAAATTTCATCCGGAGCTGCAGCTGACAGTTCCGCGTTTTTGGGTTCTATTTCTTCCGCTTTTCCAGATTCTTGTTTTTTATTTTGAACTTCTGCTTCCAGATTCGCGTCTTCAGATTCTAATCCCAGATTTCCCGCACCTAAAACTGCTTCAACTGATTCTTCCCGCACTTAGATTCACTCCTGCAGAGAAGAACTACGAAAAGCGTCATAACCTAATTCTGCCTGCAAAATGCCTAACATTTCATCAGTCACAATTGCCTCAATCAAAGTTCCTTCGGCTTCAAAGCGTTCCTCACGCACGGTACCATCGGCATGAATTTTGGCTACTAAGTCTCCTCTTGAATATGGAATAAGTAGCGAAATTTCACGCTGTGGATGCGGAAGCATTTCCGCAATTCGCGCCTTTAGCTCAGGGATCCCGACTCCAGTTACTGCACTTACTGCAATTGCTCCCGGAAGTTTTGAACGCAAAACCGTAATATCGATTGGGTCAGCCAAATCTAGTTTGGAAAGCACAATCAGCTCCGGCAAATCTAAAGCTCCTGGAACGTCCCGCAATACTTCATGCACTGCTGCAATTTGCCCAAGCGGATCATGATGTGAAGCATCCACCACGTGTACGAGTAAGTCAGCTTCGCCAACCTCTTCCAAGGTTGACCGGAACGCCTCCACTAACTGGGTTGGCAGCGAGCGTACAAAACCAACCGTATCAGTGAGTGTATATTCGCGCCCTTCCGGGGTAAAAGTTCTCCGCACCGTTGGATCGAGCGTCGCAAAGAGTGCATTTTCCACCAGCACTCCCGCCTCAGTTAAGGTATTAAGCAAAGATGACTTCCCCGCGTTGGTATACCCCACTACTACTGCTGCCGGAATTTTATTTTTCCGCCGGGAACTGCGTTGAGTTTCCCGTGAAGGACGCATCTGCTCAATATCTTTACGCAGTTTCGCCATACGGGTACGAATCCGCCGGCGATCAAGTTCAATTTTTGTTTCACCAGGACCACGTGAACCAATACCGGCACCTGCAGCGACACGACCACCTGCCTGACGCGACATTGATTCACCCCAGCCACGTAAACGTGGAAGGAGATACTCTAATTGAGCTAATTCAACTTGCGCCTTACCTTCACGAGATTTCGCGTGTTGTGCGAAGATGTCGAGAATTAACGCCGTCCGATCAATAACTTTTACTTTTACAATATCTTCCAAGGCACGGCGTTGAGATG
>JAXFDG010000069.1:0-13038 GCA_034173665.1 Arcanobacterium sp. | reverse complement strand
ATTACCAGAATGATTCACAATAACAGTGGACTTTGAGAATGGCTTGGCATCAATTAGGAGCTGCAATGCGCTAACAGCAGCTTCCCCACCGCCACGCACATCAACTACTACTTCTTCCGAAAGCTCAGCCTCTTGCGCGATAGTAACTACATGTGCAGTTTCTGAGGCTTCCCAAGCGAGAGCGCTAACCCGATCATCTGGCTGTAGAATCTGCCCGAGACGAGCATCATCTTTCGCTACCTGCTCATACTGTGCTTCACCAGTAACGGTAACTGCAAGTGGAGCACCAGAAGCAGTATCAGCGAAGAAATCGGTGATTCGCTCTAGTGGAGTAAAACGCCACTCTTCCTCTGTTCCCGTTGGAACTGCAAAATCTGCAAGCTTGAAGGATTGCAAGCGCTGCGCGCGGGATTGTACTGGAACCTTTGTTTCGAGACCCATATCAGCCCACCGATCCTTCCATCTGAAGTTCAATCAAACGATTCAACTCAAGTGCATATTCCATTGGCAGCTCACGCGCAATTGGCTCAACGAAGCCACGCACAATCATTGCCATTGCTTCAGTTTCTTCCAAGCCACGGCTCATCAAGTAGAAGAGCTGATCTTCTGAAACCTTTGAAACGGTAGCTTCGTGACCCATTTCGACGTCGTCGGTACGCACATCCACATAAGGATAAGTGTCTGTACGCGAAATGGTATCCACCAATAACGCATCACAAAGCACATTCGACTTGGAATGCGGAGCAGTTGCATCTACGCGAACTAATCCACGATAAGAAGAGCGTCCGCCACCGCGAGAAACCGACTTCGAAACGATTGAGGAGGAAGTATGCGGAGCCATGTGTACCATCTTGGAACCAGTATCCTGATGCTGCCCCTTACCAGCGAATGCAATGGACAAAGTTTCGCCCTTTGCATGTTCACCAAGCAGGTAAACAGCTGGGTACTTCATGGTGACCTTGGATCCGATATTTCCGTCAATCCATTCCATGGTTGCGCCCTCTTCAACCATTGCCCGCTTGGTCACAAGGTTGTAAACATTGTTTGACCAGTTCTGTACGGTAGTGTAGCGAACGCGAGCACCCTTCTTTACGAAGATTTCAACAACTGCTGAGTGGAGCGAGTCGGTCTTATAGATCGGTGCAGTACATCCTTCAACGTAGTGAACGTATGAATCTTCATCTGCGATAATTAAGGTTCGCTCGAACTGACCCATATTTTCGGTATTAATACGGAAGTAAGCCTGCAGCGGGATTTCTACATGTACGCCCTTTGGCACATACACGAATGAACCGCCGGACCATACGGCAGAGTTCAACGAGGCAAACTTATTGTCGCCAAGCGGAATGGCTTTTCCAAAGTACTCTTCGAAAAGCTCTGGGTGTTCTTTCAAACCAGTGTCGGTATCGAGGAAGATTACGCCTTGACGCTCAAGGTCTTCACGAATCTGGTGGTACACAACCTCTGATTCATACTGTGCTGCCACACCCGCAACTAGTCGTGCTTTTTCAGCTTCTGGAATACCTAAACGATCGTAGGTTTCCTTAATATCTTCTGGAAGTTCTTCCCAAGAAGTAGCCACTTTTTCGGTGGACTTTACGTAATACTTGATTGCATCGAAATCAATGCCGGAGAGGTCTGGACCCCATGTTGGCATTGGGCGGCGCTCGAAGTATTTCAGTGCCTTGAGACGGTTGTTAAGCATCCACTCTGGTTCATTCTTTCGACCAGAGATGTCACGCACAACATCTTCGTTCAAGCCACGTCGAGCATTTTCGCCGGCGGTATCTTTATCATGCCATCCGTAGGCATAATTACCGATTGAGGCAATAGTCTCTTCCTGGGTCAAAGTTTCCTTTGTGCCCGGTGCGGTTTGCGTCATTACTTTCCTTTCGGCGTTACGTATGTATCGCTTTTAAGTTTGAGCAGTAATCTGCTCAGGTCCAAGGTTGCGGAGTATTTCCGCCATTTCATTTCACTTTATTCGTTTCGACGGCGTGTCTTTAGCCCTGAAAAATTCATAGTTCCAACTGGAATTCACGTTTCTAAAACTCTGAGTTTTGCAGAATAAAGAAAACATGAATTTATCTTCTTTTCTCTCTAACTCACTCCAATATGTTTTTTCGGAATTCCGATTGGAATACTAGTAGTACAAACGTGCCCACCATTAGCTTGCGTCGCAAGACGTTGAATCGGCACTCCAAGAAGATTCGAAAAAGCTAAAGTTTCTGCCTCACAAAGCCCGGGAAAATGTTGCGCCACAAGCTGCACCGGACAATGCCCTTGGCATAATTGCAAAGCTAAACCTTGCGGCCCACCCCGCCGCAGTGTCGTCATAAATCCATCACGATCCAAGGCCTGTGCAAGAGCTTTAATTTTGTCTGTAACATTTGGCCCAGCAGCTTCTAATATCGGTCCGTACCGTTGTTCAAGCATTTTTGTCCGACGTGAAACAAATTCTTCCAAGCCTGATTCGCCCATTTCTTCTCGCATGAAAGTCATAGCTTGTGTAGCAAGATCAGAATAAGCTTCGCTAAGTTGTGCTTGCCCTTGCGGAGTAGCAACATATTTTCGCGAAGGACGCCCTCGCATCATCCGCGAATTTGCATTCAACTCATAAACTTGGATATACCCGTCTTCAGTCAAAGTGGTGATATGACGACGAACAGCTGCCGGTGTTAGCACCATAATTTTTGCTAATTCACCGGGAGTAATCGGTCCACGTTCGATAATTAAACGGAGGATCTGGTCACAGGTTCCGAGGTCATTTCGATCCATCTCGAGTCCCCCTTCCTGATCCGAAAATTCCTTTTCTCTTTAGAAAACATTTTTGTTGCAAAAATACTTTTATGCAACTCCAGATCGCTAAAGGTGAATAATCTCAATCATTGGAAAATGATATTTCTTTGCTAAAAACTAGTTATCAAAAAATTAAGCTTTCCGGAGTTGGAAAATTTTTTCCTTAAGCAAAGATTCATCTAATTTTGCGGCAAGAATTCCAGCTACGAGTGTCGGGCTTTTTAAATCCCCGCTCCGAACTGCAGCATAAACTTCATCAAGACTAAACCATTGTTGAATCATTTCTGCTTCTTCAGTATCTTTTATAAAATCTGCTGCTAACCGCGAATCTACTTCAGGATCAAAAGCAATAAATAAGTCTAAGGTTTCAACCATACATCCAGGAGAAGAGTCATAACTCAAAAAGTGCTCCCAATGTTTTGCACTCATTTGAGTTTCTTCTGCTAACTCGCGTTGTGCACACAGTAATAATTCTTCTCCTGGTTTATCTCTTAAGCCAGCAGGTAGCTCCCAATAGCGACGACGTCCGGGATGCCGATACTGATTAATTAAAAGCACCTCTAAGTTCTCATCGTTAATTCTTATCGGCAAAATTCCGACCGCGTCATCATGCAAAATATATTCACGAGTGGTGCGCTCCCCTGACTTAAACTCCACGTCGTCAACAATCGTTTCGAAAATGACTCCCTGATAGTAAGATTTTTGCGCATGCACTTTCACGTGATCTGGCACAAATTCATCGCGCAAGTTCATTTTTGCTCCTGTATTTACAATAAAAATCAATCTTGTATCAATATTCTTTTTATATTGCGATTATGTTATTCGTTTTCGCGAGATTGTGAAGACTTTCCGAAAAATCGTTCTGTAAAGATAGTAATTGCCCCAGCAAGAACTAAAATCACTAGCGCAATAACTCCAGCATTTAGCAATGCAGCGGAAATTGTCTCTCCCAAAACGGAGAAAATTTTCGTGGAAATCCCCTCCCCAATAATGGCAAACAGAGGAAAAACAAAAATTGAGAACACAAAAGTTACTAATACTCCCTGATTACCCGGGGAGCCAAGTACTTTCTGCACATTAAAAATATGCACTATGAGTCCGATAGTGAGTCCAACCGTGAAAGAAATTCCGATTGCTTGCAGCGCATATTCTCGCCCAGTTTCCCCAAACAAAGCAGAAATCAGCAAACTGCCAATTACAGCTGTCCAAGCTACGGAATTAGTGATAATTACCCGACGTGGATGCCCTAACGCATAGAACACTCGAGCTCCGTGGTACAGGACCGAGTAACCGACAAGTGCCGGGGCTAAAAACTGCATTGCTAATTCAAGAGCTTCAATATCTCTTCCAAGTTCTAGTACAAGTTTTGCAGAATCAGCTAGGGCATAAAGGAGGCAGGCACTAGCAGCTCCCATAATGAACACGATTCTGGTTGATTTTGCCACCAACTCTGTTGCTAAAACAAAATCTCCGGCACTCTGAGCGCGAGAAATCTTCGGAAATAAAACAGTGGCCACCGGTACTGCTAGGACCCCGTATGGCACCATGAAAATTGCAAAAGCATAACTATAAGTAGTGAAGGTCCCAACTCCCCCAAAATGATTTGCAAAATACATGACTGCAAAAATCGCTATTTGTTGTGCAAATAAAGCAGCTAATCCAGCACCAGAAAGTTTTAACGCATCTTTCTTAGTGTCGTCTGGAAATTTCAAAGTGAAATGATACTGGAATAACTTTCTTGCCGGAATAAACTGCGGAAGTGCAAATAGCAGCACGCCAAAAGAAGTCCCCAACCCAAGCAGTAAACTGCCTGGCATTCCAATCTCAGAAGGACTCGCACTATGCTCATACAATTGCGCATAAACATAAAACATTCCGATAATTGCGAGAGAAGAGAATAATGGAGCAAGTGCCGGCATAATAAAACGATTATTAACTTGTAAAATTCCAGTTAATACAACCGATATCCCATAAAGTGGTACTTGCACAGCGAATAATCGTAAAAGCATTGTCGCAAGAGCTAAAATTTGCGGATCTGCCTCGGCACCAAATAATAAAAGTGCTATAGGCTTTGCAGTTAGTACTACAAACAATGCAACTGGTATTCCAATTAATAGAACCCAATTCAATAATGCTGAAGCAAGCTGATCTACCGCGCGTTGATTCTTTTGTACAAGATATCGAGAAATTAGTGGAATCACTGCACCTGCAAGAGCACCACCCGCAGCAACTTCAAATAACACATTTGGCACAGTATTAGCAGTATCGTATGCAGTTGCCACCGCTCCATCTGATACAGCCCAAGACTGCGAAAGTTTCCGAAAAAGACCAAACACCCGCGATAGAACAGTCAAAATTGCAAGCGTTCCGGCAGCGCCAAGAGCTCCCGCTAGGAATACTTTTCGCGGCTTTGGTGTTGATTCGTTGTGCAAAGTCAAGATTCAGCTCATTTCATGCTTCAGACGGTTTATTGCGACCAAGCAAATCTAAATAATTTAAGACTTTATTTTCGGCAATAACCTTTGAAAAAGAAATCTTTTCTGAAGCAATATTTAAAGCAATTACGCTTACGAGTCCCGTCGCTCGCACAAGATGTGAATTATTAAGGGAAATCATTGTGCCAATAGCTGCCCCTAAAGCATTCGCCCCTAAATCCCCCAACATTTCAGTACCAGCTAAATCTTCTGGCAAACTCATCAAATTTGCCGCGATTAATCCAGAACTCATCCCCGAGATGGATTTTTCCGCGAACAAAAATGGAAGCGCCGCAAAAGTACCGATTTTCAAAGCCCTTCCCGGACGTAAATCAAGTAAATTAAAAAGGTTAGCAGTCCCAGCAATAATTAAAGTACTGTCAACAACTCTTGCGGTAAATTTTAAATTCTTCGCTATTTTATTTGATTTTTTTTGTTGAGTCTGTTTTCTCAATACTTCATTGGTCGCAATTAATCCAGAAGAAGCCAAGCTTCCAGCACCAACAAGAATGATTTTCATCATTCCAGAACTAAGTTTACCTTTCCGCAAAGCCCCTAAATGCCCCCGAAATCCTTTACCCTTCGCGGGAAAAGCGTCCTCGAGGTGATCATCGATATATCCTGCTATTGCTCCACTTAAAGTTGCAACTGAGGCGGCAAAAGAAGCTGGATGCGGAAATTGTGAAAATGCTGCTGCACTAAGAGCTGCTGCATTAATTAGTCCGCCTTTTAAACTAACCGTCTTCCCAGAAAATGAAGTTCTATCCCACTGTGCTGAAGACGCAGATGCAATAAATTCTCGAGCTATCTTATGAGTAATTACTGCGCAGCTTGTTCCCACAAGAATGGCTGTAAATTTTTCTTTCATCAAAGTGCCTTATTAACTAACTATGAAGCTATGGATACGTATTAAAAATTTCTGATGCTATCCGCCCGAGCTCTACATCCTTCAAAAATAGCTGGAGCTGGGAACTCCCCACTATTATTTTTAGGTTTCATCTCTGCGTTTTTAATTAGCTGTTTCAGCAGAAGTCTCAACTGGAGGTAAAACTACCCGCTTTGCCAATGAGGTAGTTGCACCAATTCCAGAACCGGCATGCAGTGTAGTTTTATTTACTGCCGCAGGTATCGATAATCCCAAATTAATTTGTCCGGAAGTTTGTGCAAAACTATCTGTCGTTACTTGTAGAGCTCCGTTCTCTCGAGCCACAGTAACAAAATCAGCAGCACTTTCCGCATATCCTGAAGCAACTACTGGAACAAGCGAAGTGATTGCAGAAATATAAGTTATAAATTCCCCATTAGTTGTTATTGCTGCAGCCTCCAAAGCCGTCTTTTCCTCATCGGTTATCACAGATTCATCAGTTGCATACTTCGGAGAAAGCACAATCGCAACACTCGCCGGCGTCGATAAATTAACTTCAAATTCAATAAGTGGCTTTTCGGCATTTGTTAATAGTCCACGAATTGTTTGAGTTAATTCAGTATCTGCTGTTTCACTGGTAAGAATTTGCGCTAAAGCAGCAGACAACAGCTGCTCTTCAGAATCTAAAGCAAGGGGAAAAGTAGTTTTATTTTGTACTTTATAGCTTTCTAAATGAGTTCGTAACTGTTCTGCTAAAGCAGTGCGATAAGCACTGGCATCTTGATCAACCCAAGCAGTGGTCAACCGAACCACTCCAACAACTTTTGCTCCAGTAGCATTCACTGTCTCTGTAGCCGAAGCAATATCTTCACTAGTTGTATTAGGCAAAGAAATAAGAACTACGTTTTGCCCTATCGACGTGTCCACCAAAAGTGCAGGAAGCGCTTCTTGTAATAGTTCTTGATTAGTCGTTAAGTCTGTACGCAAAGCATCATTTTCACTGCGTAATTCAGAATTAGTTTCTTTTAGTGCCGTGACTTCATTCGAAAGTGTTTCGCCAATCGAATTTTGTAATGGGCCAGCTCCAAGAATAATTCCCACAGCTAATGCAATAAAAACTGCCCCTAATGAAACTATATGATACCGAAAATCAATCATTTCTCACCTAAAATATGTTTTTTATCCAATGGAAGAAATTTGCGAACCAAACTTGTACCAAATCAAGCAAAATTTGCCCTGTCGCAGTCGCATACATCGCAGCTCCGACTGCAAAAATTCCAGCAATAATTAAAAGCCATAATTGCCAATTTGAAATACGCGAGCGATAAAGCTGTGAAACTCCCTTCGCGTCAATCAACTTTGACCCAATCTGTAATCTTGTAAGGAACGTAGAAGCCATGCCTCGCCGTCCTTTATCCAAGTATTCAATCAAAGTAGAATGGCTTCCGACTGCCACAATTAAACTTGCTCCTTTATCATTGGCTAGGAGCATTGCAATATCTTCAGAAGTGCCTGTTGCGGGAAATACTATATGCTCAATTCCCAGTTCTTGCATTCGTTTCTGCCCAGGTGCACGACCATCACGATAAGCGTGAACCACAATTTCAGCCCCGGATTTTAATGCTCGATCAGATACAGAATCCATATCCCCAACAATCATGTCAAGCTTCAATCCTGCATCTAATACCGCATCTGCCCCGCCATCGACGCCAATAATAATTGGCCGATATTCACGAATGTAGTGACGTAAAACTTCTAAATCTTCTTTGTAGCGATATCCACGCACGACCACCAACGCGTGTCGTTTTTGAAAAACAGTCTTTACTTCTGGAACTGGCAAGCCGCCAAAAATGATGTCCTGTTCTTTATCAACATACTCCATCGTATTGGTAGCAAAAGCTTTTAACTGGTCTGGAAGCCCGGCTTCTGCAGCTTGCATATTTTCTTTATTTGAAGAAATAGTTTGCACAATTCCTTGCGCAATCTTTTCCTCACCCCGGAAAACTTCACCGTCTTCACCAATAGTCAGTACCTGCCCTTCTTCGACTGCAAAAATCTCTGGGCCTAAATCATCTATCAAAATTATTCCGGCATCTAAAAGAATCCCCGGACCAAGATTTGGATACCTACCAGATGTTGATTTTGCAGCATTCAGCACAGCAATAGGCTTGCACTCTACAAGAGCTTCTGCAGACACCAAGTCGATATCTTCATGATTAATAATTGCAATCTCACCAGCGCCTAAACGTTTCGTAAGATTCTTAGTCCGCATATCAGCACGGGCAACACCAGAATTCCCCTTTACTGACTGCGTTTTTTGCCGAAAATAACGTGTTAAATCCACGTCTTTATCCTACTCGCTAAAAGTTGTTAAAAGCTCTGCAGCATGTGTGCGTGCCGCCTCAGAATTTTCGTGACCTGAAAGCATTCGAGCTAACTCACGTTCCCGATCTTCTCCAATAAGAAGTTTTAATTCTGTAACTGTCGCATCAGAAACCGTCATCTTCTCCACATGAAGTTGCGCATCTGCAGCCGCAGCTACCTGCGCTAAATGTGTTACCGCAATAATTTGCGAAGATTGGGCAAGCTGTGAAAGTCTCTTGCCAATTTGCAACGCGGTCTTTCCACCAATTCCGGAATCCACCTCATCAAAAATAAAAGTATGATCAGGCATTGCAAACTTTTCCGCCAAGCTCACTTCAATTGCCAGCATCACTCGAGATATTTCACCTCCAGATGCGCCCATCCCAAGCTTTTCAAAATTTGCTCCACGATGTGGCCGCAAAAGAAAATCGATTTCATCTAAGCCGTTCACTGTGGGAATTTCAGAATCCGTAACCACAATTTCAAATTCTGCATCAGCCATTTCCAAAAGCTTTAATTCATTTGTGATTGCTGCGGAAAGTTCAGCTGCCGCAAGCTTGCGTAATTGTGATATTTCTTCTCCATACTTTTGCAAAGTTTGTGCCACGTCTTTCAGCTCTATTTCTAGCTGTGCAATATACGCAGCTGGATCACTAACTTCAGCCAAACGCTCCTCTGCAGTTTCTCGCCACACTAAAATTTCTGGAATATCCATTACCAGAGTATTTACAAGCTCTTTTAGTAGCGCACGACGAGCATATATTTCATCCAATCGTTGCGGATCAGCCTGTAATTCATGAAGTTGTGCACTAAGTTCTTGCCCAACTTCAGTAATCAAATTTGCAGCATCTTGTAATGGTTCAATAAATTTTTGGAGTAGTTCATCATTACTGCGTTCAAGTGAAGTAATTGCAGCTGCAATTGAATCTGCAATAATTCCAGAATCTCCATCTCCTTCTAATGCGAGCAAAACCTGAGAGATAACTTGTCGAGTTCCCTCAACGTTATCAAGCTTTCGCGCTTCTTCAAGTAAGGCATCGTCCTCTCCAAGAATTGGACTAACCTCATCAATTTTCCGAATCATGCCTTCAATTGCTAAGCGTTCGGCACCCCGATCTTTTGCACTATTTTTGACATCTTTCAGTTTGTTTTGTAGCGACTGATAATCTCTCCAAGTTTCTTGATAATTAATCCACGCTGCAGATTGCAGTAGCTGCGCATATTCGTCAAGATGTTGCCGTTGTTCATTTTTGGCGGTAAGACGAACTTGATCAGATTGTCCATGCACAGTAAAAAGATGCCCCGCAAGATCTTTCAGTAAAGTTACAGGGACACTAGCTCCCCCCACATACGCGCGCGATCGTCCACTAGTCAATAAATGACGAGCAATCAGAATCTCTGCTCTATCTCCGGCAACATCATATTGCCCGCCACAAGCTTCCACTAAAGGCAACACTGCAGAATCTTTTGATACGGAAAATACGCCTTCAATGACTGCTCGATCCGCCCCGTTTCGGATCTTCCCTGAATCTGCTTTCGCCCCCATTAAAAGCAGTAAAGAAGTTAAAGCCATTGTTTTACCGGAGCCAGTTTCACCGGTAATCGCAGTCATTCCATCATTAAAACTAAGCTCGGATTGGGCGATCACCCCAAGATTTTGAATCGAGATTTCCTCAATCACTATTTCGCCATCCTTCTACTGGAAGCTTAAATTTTGCTACCAATCGTGCAGAAAATGGAGCATCATTCAAACGTGCTAAAAGTACCGGTTTTTTCCCGCGTCTCGCCGTCACTACAGAGCCTGGCGGAGCTGAAATAACTCTTCGTCCATCACAAGTAACTAAGGCATCATCAGCACGTATTTGTACTTCTAAAGTCGACTCTGGAGAAGTAACTAAAGGCCGAGTAAATAATGCATGAGCCGCAATCGGAATCATTACTAAGGCTTCTACATTTGGCCAAACAATCGGGCCTCCCGCAGAATAGTTATATCCAGTAGATCCGGTCGGGGTAGATAATAGTACGCCATCGCATTTAAACGAAGAAACGCCTCTCCCGTCAACTGCAAGATCAGTTTCAATCATTCGTGCCGGTGGATCCTTTTCTACCGAAACTTCATTCAATGCCCATCCAGATTCTTCACTCGTATCAGGTTTGCGAACAGTCACATCAATCGTCATACGCTCGTCCACAGTCCAGGAACGATTTACAATTGCCTCGACAACAACTTCGAGAGAGTCTCGATCCACCTCTGCTAGGAATCCAACATGACCGTAGTTAATCCCCAAAATTGGAACTTGATATCCCCTAGCAAATTCAGCAGCTTGCAAAATAGTGCCGTCACCGCCAAATACCACAATTAATTCAACACCTGTGTAATCTGTCTGGTTATCGCCATCGATAACGCTAAAATTCGCAGCTTCGATTCGAGTTTTAAACGCTAATATTGAATCTTCGATATCTGGACGGTGGTAATGACGAATAAGAGCAATTTTCCGTTGCTGCATAATCACTCCTCATCTTCATTTGCATCTACTGACGGCCATT
Organism: Arcanobacterium sp.; assembly: GCA_034173665.1. Lineage (GTDB taxonomy): Bacteria > Actinomycetota > Actinomycetes > Actinomycetales > Actinomycetaceae > Arcanobacterium_A. The sequence continues at coordinate 1,989 of JAXFDG010000069.1, read as the reverse complement.
TCTGTTCCCAAGTCTCTTGCTTGGCCAAATCAAGTTCTTGAGCTACAGGACCCATTTTAATTGCATCGATAATCATTTGTTCAAAATAATTATGATTATCCACAGATTCCATGTTTCCTTTTGCCAGATACAAAAAATATTCAACATTTCCAGCAGGACCAGGTAAAGGTGAAGGAGCGGCAGCAAGAACTTGTAATCCTAAATTACGTGCTGCACGTGCTACTTTCCGGACCGCAAGAAAATGTAACTCTGGTTCTTTTACCACTCCGCCTGTTCCAAGCGCAGTTTTCCCCACTTCAAATTGTGGCTTCACCATTAATAAAAATTTTGCATCGGGAGCACTAGCAGCAACCAAGGCCGGTAAAACCAGAGTCAATGAAATAAAAGATAAATCTCCCACAACCAAATTTGGAGCAGGAGCCACTAATTCCGACTGCATCGTCCGTACATTAGTTCGTTCTAATACCTCTACTCGAGGGTCCTCCCGTAACTTCCAAGCCAGCTGCCCATAGCCCACATCCACTGCAACAACACTTGCTGCCCCTCTGCGAAGTAATACTTCGGTAAAACCGCCAGTAGATGCGCCTGCATCAAGAGCTCTCATTCCAGAAATTTCTGGAGCTCCCCCAGGGTAATTTTCAGCAAGGTAATCGAGCGCACCAAGAAGTTTATAAGCTCCTCTTGAGACCCAATTATCTCCAACCGCCTTTTTCACCATAAGTGCTTGTGCAGGATTCATTTGCCGGGCAGGTTTATTAACTTCTACCCCATCTAAAAATACTGCTCCAGCTTGAATCAACTCACTTGCTTCAGTTCGTGATTTCGCCAATCCACGACGAACAAGCTCAGCATCTACACGAATTAACTTTGCCATAGATATTAACCAAAGATATTAAATCTGTGTTCGATTCAATTGCTTGCCCAGCTCTCGATGAATCTGTTCGAGAGTTTCAATTGCCTTTGCTGGTTCTAATTCATCAATCGCAACTTCTTTTAATGAATTTAATGCCAGTCTTGGATCAAGGCTCGGTTGTGGTACAGAACTTGTTTCCGTAGTTTCTGAAACCATAATTATTTTCCTTCAACCACTTTAATTTCAGGTAATACAGAAATTAATTCAGCGCTACCTTCATTATCTAAATAGTCCCATACAGCTTGTGCGAGTGCACGGTATTGGAAAATATTTAATTCGATTTCAGCAGGGGCTGAAAGAGTGGTCGACGTGGCTGATAATTTAATTTGCTCGTCGTCAATCGTAATCTTAATTTCTTCAGGAGTAGCTTGAAGCTGCAGAAAAGTTTCTCCGCATTCGTATCCATCTTTTAATGATGCAACACGAACATACGGCTCATTCAATGCTCGTAAATCAAGAGCTAAATATGTTGGACGTTCTGCTTGAGTAGCCAAAACTACATCTCGTGCTGTATTCACCCCAGTTAAAACGTGCAAGCTCGGTAAGTTAGCATTAACTGCTCCAGCAATATCTGTATTCAACCGGTCACCTACACACAAGGCATTTGTTACGCCAGATCCGCGTTCGGCAAAGCGATAAATAAATTCAAAAGGTTTTCCTGATGCTATTACAGGTTCTCCCGTTGCATTCGCCACAGCAGCCACAAGTGATCCATTTCCTAACATCTCACCACGCTGCTTAGGAACAGTTGCGTCAAGATTAGTTGCAAAATGTTTTGCCCCAGCTTTAATGGCTAATGCAGCTTCAGAAAGCTGCGCCCATCCAACATTTTCGGAAAGACCTTGTAACACTGCAACCGGCTGATCCTCAGCGCTGGTCACTAATTCATAGCCACCTTCAATAATTGCTTCAAAGACTCCATTACCTCCAACTCCTAGGACTTTTACACCTGGTTGAAGATAATCTGCAAGCTGGGCAACTGCAGGCACCGCCGAGTTAACTACTTCCTCAGCTTCACCCGCAATTCCAAGACCATTTAAATGTGCAGCTACTTCAGCTGGGGTTCGTGAAGAATT
>JAXFDG010000068.1:0-24930 GCA_034173665.1 Arcanobacterium sp. | reverse complement strand
GCGGCAGTAGTGGCTACCGGGACCCTTGTAGCGAATGCAGCTTCGGATACTTCCTCTGTTGCTATGCCTACAGCGCAAGCTTCAATGTTGGCTAGCGTAAATCATGGCTCCGCGGATGCGGCGACTCCGGAAGTGCTTCGTGATGAAGCAGGAGCGCAAGATCAAGCAAAACTAAGCGCTGCTGAAGAATTTGCTGCAGAAAATAATGTAAAGTGCGTCGCTAATTCCGGCGCAAACTCCCTACTTGGGTCTTTCGCTGAAGATTCAAGTGATATTTTCATGCCGATGCCAGAAGGAACTTTCCGGTACACATCTTCATACGGATACCGCTCGAATCCATTTGGGGGCGGCGGTCAACTGCATACGGGAGTAGATATGGCTGCTCCGGCCGGAACCCCTTACTATGCAATTGCTGATGGTGTGGTTGTGGTTAATGGAGCAAAGTCCGGACGTTTTGGTAACGATGTTGTGATTAAGCATGAGATTAACGGCGAAGTTTTTTACTCCTGGTACATTCACAGCTACGCTGACGGGATTTTTGTGGAAGAAGGTCAGGAAGTAAAAGCCGGCGAACATATTGGAAATGTGGGTTCTTCCGGTTATTCAACAGGCCCACATCTTCATTTTGAAATTCGTGATGGTTCAGAATACTCTGCCGAATCTGTTGAGCCACTGCAGTTTATGAAAGCTCATGGAGCGATTGATTTACAAGCTCGATGCTCATAATTAGGTTAGGATACTCCAGGTGAAAGGAGTTTCTTGATGGTGTTCACAAAGCGAATTTGGGATATTGGGACGCCAATTGTGATTGCCCACCGTGGTGGGGGAAATGAAGCTCCGGAAAATTCTCTTCAAGCCTTTGAACTGATGCGACAACGTGGATTTTTCTATCTTGAAACCGATGCGCAAATTACGAAAGACGGCGTAGTCGTCCTTTTCCATGATGAAATCTTGGATCGCACAACCAATGGTACTGGTAAAGTTTCAGCGCATACTTGGGAGGAAGTTGCCCGACTGTCTGATGGTTCAGGTGTGCATCCGTTGAAACTTTCCACCGTATTAAGCGACTATCCGGAATTTGTGTTGAATATTGATGCGAAGACGGACGAGGTTGTTGTTCCGCTTGCGCAAGAGCTCCAAGCCAATCAGGCTCTGAATCGCGTTTGCTTGGCCTCTTTTAGTGAAAAGCGTTTAGTGCGATTGCGAAAGCTTCTTCCGGGGGTGGCCACCTCACTTGGGCAAAGTTCAATCGTTCGCCTAGTAATTGCGAGTAGACTCCCGAAGAATCTTGCCGAGATTGTGTTAAGAAACGTTCCCCGAGTTGCTGATGGGGTTCAGGCAGTGCAAGTTCCAGTGAGCCAATGGGGGATTCCGGTGGTTACAAAACGCTTCATTGATCTTGCCCATAATCTTGGTTTTGCGGTTCATGTCTGGACTGTTAATGAAGAATCGCAAATGCGAAAACTACTTACGATGGGTGTGGATGCATTAATTACTGATGTCCCCTCATTAGCTCGAAAAGTAATTGATACTCAATTCTGAGGTAAATCAAATTTCGCTGGAGTAACTGCATCGTAATGACTATGCTTAAAAGTGTTCGGTAGCAGAATTTGTGCGTTTGTGCAGTTCTTGTTCCGGAAAGCGCAATGAAGCGAAATGAAAATACTGAGGGGAATTTGATGAATTTTCGAATCGAAGAAGATTTACTCGGGACTAAGGAAGTGCCAGCTGAGGCATACTATGGAATTCACACTGTGCGAGCGATTGAAAACTTTCGGATTTCGCGGCACAAAATTCAAGATGTGCCAGAATTTATTACTGCGATGGTGCAAGTAAAGAAGGCGTCGGCGCTCGCGAATGAAGAATTAAAAGTCCTTCCTCACGATATTGCACAGGCAATCGCAAAAGCTTGTGACGAAGTTTTAGTTAAAGGCCGTTGCATGGATCAATTCCCAGTTGATCAATTCCAAGGCGGGGCAGGCACTTCAGTAAATATGAATACTAACGAAGTGATTGCGAATCTTGCCTTGGAATTATTAGGCTTTGAAAAAGGACGCTACGACGTCATCAATCCAAATGATCATGTAAATAAGTCGCAATCGACAAATGATGCTTATCCAACCGGTTTGCGTCTGGCAACTTACGAAGGAATTCGAAAACTTAACGGACGGATTGAAAAATTAGTTGATGCCCTTGAAGAGAAGGCGAAAGAATTTGCTCATGTTTTGAAGATGGGACGAACCCAGTTACAAGACGCTGTGCCAATGACCCTAGGGCAAGAATTCCATGGGTATGCCACAAATTTACGGGAAGATGAAGTGATTCTAAAACGAATTGCACGAGATTTGCTGAACGTGAATTTAGGGGCAACTGCAATCGGAACGCGCCTTAATACACCAGAAGGTTATGCTGCGGTTGCGGCTGAAAAATTAGCAGAAGTTACCGGTTTGCCAATCAAGTCTGCGCCTGATCTGATTGAGGCAACTGTTGATAACGGAGACTTCGTGATGATGCACGCAGCTTTGAAGCGTTTAGCTCATAAGCTTTCAAAGATGTCGAATGATTTACGGTTGTTATCATCAGGGCCACGTGCCGGATTAAATGAGATTAATTTGCCGGAAATGCAAGCCGGGTCTTCAATTATGCCGGCAAAAGTAAACCCGGTAATTCCGGAAGTTGTAAATCAAGCTTGTTTTAAAGTTATTGGAAATGACGTGACTGTGACGATGGCGGCCGAAGCGGGGCAGCTACAGCTGAACGTGATGGAGCCAGTAGTTGGTCAAGCTCTGAATGAATCAATCGATTTGTTGATTAATTGTTGCGACACTTTACGCGAAAAGTGCATTGTTGGGATTACTGCAAATCCAGAGGTAACTAGAGCACATGTCATGGGTTCCATTGGGATTGTTACTTTGCTAAATGAAGTAATTGGTCATCACCAAGGAGATCGCGTTGGGAAAGAGGCTGCTCGTACTGGCAAGACAGTGCAGGAGGTAGTTGTTGAATTTGGACTGATGTCCAGTGCTGAAGTTGAAGGTTATTTAACTGAGGAAGCATTTATGAATCCGCGTTACACTGGTCGGATATATGCTGACGACGAGCGCGGAATTCCAGAAAACTAAGATTGAATAATTAGCGGGAATTAGCCAGAGCTTTTGGTCTTAACCCCTTTTATTCCAAAACAAATTAATAATGAAAGTCCGGTACTTGTAAATCAAAGTACCGGACTTTCTTTGTGCCCCGAACAGGATTCGAACCTGCGACCTTTCGCTCCGGAGGCGAACGCTCTATCCCCTGAGCTATCGGGGCAACGCCTAAAAGTTTAACAGGCATTCCTGCTAAATCGAAACGAGAATCGAAGAAAATATTGAAGAGGTGGTAAATTGCACCTAAAGCAGTGTGGGTTCTAACGAAAACCAAGGATAAAATAGTAACCATGACACCAGAGGAATTATCAGCATCGATACGTAATGCATTAGAAACGCTTATTGCAAACGGGACTCTTTCGCTTGCGTTAACAGATTTACCAGCCGAGGTAAAAGTTGAACGTCCGCGCTCGCGAGAGCATGGAGATTGGGCGACTAATGTGGCGATGCAACTAGCTAAGAAAGCTGGGATGAATCCGCGCGAATTTGCTACTTTGCTCACTTCTGAATTAGCACAAAACAAAGCCATTGCAAGCACAGATATTGCTGGCCCGGGATTCATTAATATCACTTTAGAGGCTGGTGCTGCTGGGGAGCTGGCGCGAACTATCTTGGAGCAAGGGGCTGCTTACGGCACGTCGTCAGTAAATTCTGGTTCTCATGTAAATCTCGAGTTTGTTTCCGCAAACCCAACGGGACCGATTCATATCGGAGGTGCGCGTTGGGCTGCTGTGGGAGATTCCTTAGCGCGAATTCTTGAAGCTACTGGAGCGAAGGTTACGCGTGAATATTATTTTAATGACCACGGAGCCCAGATTGATCGTTTTTCGGCCTCATTATTAGCGCGAGCACTCGGGCGCGAAGTTCCGGAAGACGGTTACGGCGGAGAATACATTTCAGATATTGCCGAAAGAGTCCTAAATGATCACCCAGAAGTGAATCTTTCTGAGCTTACTGATACGCAGGCGCAAGAATTTTTCCGCGAGCACGGTGTGAATCTAATGTTTGCCGCCATTAAGGAAGAACTTGCCGATTTCCGTGTTTTCTTTGATGTCTATTTCCATGAGGACACCTTGCATGAATCCGGTGCTGTTGATGCGGCAATTGCGCGACTTGAAGCAGCTGGAATTGTTTTTGAATCAGAAGGGGCGAAGTGGATTCGCACAACTGATTTTGGTGACGACAAGGACCGTGTTGTAATCAAATCTGATGGCCAGGCCGCATACTATGCCGGCGATCTTGCTTATTATCTTGATAAACGTGAACGTGGCGCAGACCAAGCAATTTATATGCTCGGTGCGGATCATCATGGTTATATCGGGCGAATGTATGCCATGGCTCGTGCTTTTGGAGACAAAGCTGGCAAGGGTGAGAATATGGAAATTCTCATTGGGCAGCTAGTAAATCTTGTAAAAGACGGCGAACCAGTACGAATGTCAAAGCGCGCAGGAACAGTGGTCGTTCTCTCTGATTTGATTGAAGTGGCAGGAGTGGACGCAGCTCGTTATTCGCTTGCGCGGGCAGCAATGGATACTCCATTAGAAATTGATCTTGGATTAATTTCTTCACATACAAACGAAAATCCGGTCTACTATGTGCAATATGCGCATGCGCGGACGCACTCGGTAGCGCGAAATGCAAGTGAACACGGAGTTACCAGAGAAGACTTTGACCCAAGTCGCTTAGATACCGAAGCAGATAATGAGCTATTAGCGACTTTGGCGAAGTATCCAGAAATTGTGGCACAGGCAGCTAATCTTCGTGAGCCGCATCGAATTGCCCGGTATGTGGAAGAACTCGCTGGTGCATACCATGCTTGGTACGGTAAGTCTCGAGTAACACCTCGTGCAGATGATGCTGTTACTGCTGTGCATCAGGCGCGTCTCTGGCTGAATGACGCGGCAGGTCAAGTATTGGCAAACGGTTTAGATTTGCTTGGTGTTTCAGCTCCGGAAAAGATGTAACTTCAGGAAGTTCTAACTACTGCTCTGGTTCCGACTGGTCACGTTAGCTTCAATTTCGGAAATGTTTTTTGATGACCAAAAACGTGGAGGAACAATGGCAGAAGTGAATTATGAAACCTTGGCTGCGCCCCAACCGGATGGTTCGTGGAATGGTGTTTGGTCGCAAAACTTTACGTTAAGTAATGGCGAATATGCTATTGCTGGAGTTACAGTTTCAGAACTTGCGAAAACTTTTGACACGCCAAGTTTTATTCTCGATGTTGCTGATATGCGAGCGCGCGCTCAGGCTTGGAGTGTGGCTATGACTAATGCTTTTGCTGGTCTTGGTGGCGCTGAGGTTTATTATGCGGGGAAGGCTTTTCTCTCAAAATTTCTGGCAAAAGAGATGTATGCTGCTGGCCTACATCTTGATACAGCCTCTGCTGGAGAACTCCAAGTCGCTTTAGCAGCTGGAGTTCCAGGAAGTGCTTGTGGTCTGCACGGAAATAATAAATCTGAAGCGGAAATTGAGCTTGCATTAGACGCGGGAATTGCGCATATCGTTATTGACTCAATTTCAGAGATTTCTTTGGTAAACGAAATCGCACAACGTAAAGGAGTGTCTGCTCCGGTCTATCTTCGTCTTACTACTGGGGTGCATGCTGGTGGACATGAATTTATTGCTACTGCACACGAAGATCAAAAATTTGGATTATCTATTTCGACAGGGCTAGCCCAAGCGGCGATTTTGCAAGTATCTGCTGCTCCTGCTTTAGAATTGCGCGGTTTGCATTCGCATATTGGTTCGCAGATCATGGCAACGGCTGGTTTTGTGGAAGCAGCGCGGATAATTCTTGCACAACGAGCATGGGCAGCAAGCCAAGGGATTATGATTCCTGAAATTGATCTCGGAGGAGGATACGGAGTTCGCTACACCGCAGCTGATGCAGTTCCTCCAAAGCCGGAAGTTTTTGCCCAAGCGCTTGCAGAAGTGGTTGCAGTACATTGTGCTGAAACTGGATTGCCGGCACCATTAGTGTCGATTGAGCCGGGAAGATCAATTATTGCTCCAGCAATGTTTACTTTGTATCGCGTCGGAACGGTGAAATCTGTTGCGGTTGATGATGGGCAACGTCTCTATGTATCTGTGGATGGCGGAATGAGCGATAATATTCGACCCGCATTGTACGGGGCTAACTATACTGCAGCACTCGTTTCTCGATCTTCAAAAGCACCACTTGTGCGTGCTCGAATTGTCGGCAAACATTGCGAATCAGGTGATATTGTGGTGCACAATCTGGCATTACCAGAAGATATGCAAAGAGGGGATTTGGTGGCAGTTCCAGTAACCGGAGCTTATGGTTATGCGATGAGCTCAAATTATAATTTGTTGACGAAACCGAATGTAGTTGCTGTTGAATCAGGTCAGGCACGCGAGATCCTCAGAAGACAAACAGTGACTGACCTTCTTGCCTATGATATGGACTAGATTTATTGCTAAGTGGAGGAAAAATGGCTTTAGATAAAGTGAAGATTGCTTTACTTGGCTGCGGAACTGTAGGAACTCAAGTTGCGCGATTACTTACTAAACAGTCAGAGATTTTAGCGTTTCGGGCTGGAATCCCGCTTGAATTAGTAGGAATTGCGGTTAATAATTTGGACGCTCCTCGAGATCAAGCAATAAATCGGGAACTTCTCACTACTGATGCGCAAGGTTTAATTGATTCTGCTGATTTAGTGATTGAACTTATTGGAGGAATTGAATTACCGCGGAAGTTGGTCTTGCAGGCATTAACCTCTGGAAAATCGGTAGTCACTGGAAATAAAGCACTATTGGCAACGCATGGTCCAGAACTTTATGAGGCCGCAGCTCAGAACCAAGTTGATTTATATTACGAAGCAGCAGTTGCGGGAGCTGTTCCAGTTGTTTATGGTTTGCGTGAATCCTTAGCTGGTGACACTGTTACGGAAATTTCGGGAATTATGAATGGAACTACAAATTTCATTCTTAACGAAATGACGACAAAGGGAATGGAATTTGCGCAGGCACTAAAACTTGCGCAAGACCTTGGTTATGCCGAAGCTGACCCAACCGCTGATGTTGATGGTTTCGACGCAGCAGCGAAAATTGCAATCCTTGCTTCAATTGCTTTTCATGCGCGAGTTCTCTTATCTGATGTTGATGTTTCTGGGATTCGTGAAATATCTGCACACGATATTGCCCAAGCAGATGCGGCAGGATACGTAATTAAATTGATTGCGCGTGCGCGTCGCTACACGTTAAATGAAGATGGAATTGACGGCGTGGAGGTTTCCGTTGCGCCGACGATGGTGCCGAAAAAGAATCCACTAGCAAGTGTTGATGGTGCATTTAATTCAGTCCTTGTGGAAGCGAAAGCAGCAGATCGCCTGATGTTCTACGGGCGGGGAGCTGGTGGAGCTCCAACAGCTTCAGCAGTTCTTTCTGACGTCGTTGCAGCAGCAGCAAAAAGAGCTTTTGGTGGACATGCTCCAGGTGAGTTAGTTTTTGGCGAAACAAAAATTTTATCGGCAGCAGAAACTCGTTCATCATATTATTTGCGCTTGAAAGTTGTGGATGAACTTGGAGTGCTGGCAAAGATTACAGAAGTTTTTGCGAAAAACCATGTTTCTATTTCAGCGGTTCAACAAGTAAATGCAAGAGATATTACGGCAGTTACAACTGTGGAAACTGAGGCTACGACGTCGGTACTAAATGTGATTACCCACGTAGCGCAAGCCAAGGATTTAAATAATACGGTTACTGAACTGAAGCGTTTGCCGGAAGTGTTAGAAGTAGCAAAAGTTCTGAAAGTTGAGGGAGAGTAATGGCGCATGTCTGGGAAGGGCTAATTCGGGAATATTTTGACCGGATGCCATTTAGTGAAGCTGATCAGATTGTGACCTTGCATGAAGGTGGCACCCCTTTAGTGAAAGCTCGGAAGCTTGAAGAGTTAACTGGAGCGGAAGTTTACTTAAAGGTAGAGGGAGCAAATCCAACTGGATCTTTTAAAGATCGGGGAATGACTTCCGCGATTACAGATGTATTGCGCGGAGAGACGAAAATAGTCGCCTGTGCTTCAACGGGTAATACTTCTGCCTCTGCTGCGGCTTATGCGACTGCCGCGGGACTTGAATGTGCGGTGATATTGCCGGCAGGAAAAATTGCTGCAGGAAAACTAGCCCAAGCAATCATGCATGGTGCGAAGTTGGTGGCAGTAGATGGAAATTTCGATGATTGTTTAAATATTGTTCGAGAATTGACGGCGGCCTATCCGGTATCGCTAGTAAATTCTGTAAATCCGTATCGTCTGCAAGGGCAGAAAACTGCGGCTTTTGAGATTGTTGATTTTCTTGGAGATGCTCCTGATATTCACGTATTACCAGTGGGAAATGCGGGAAATATTTCGGCATATTGGCTGGGATACATGGAATATGCGGGAAGAGTAACTAGTGCATCGATGGATGATACAGCGCTCCGGTTGCCAGCTGTAGCAACTAAAGTTCCGCAAATGTGGGGTGTGCAAGCTTGGGGTGCAGCTCCATTTGTTGCTGGTGAGCCGATTGCCGAACCAGAGACCATTGCAACTGCGATTCGGATTGGCAATCCAGCATCTTGGGATTATGCGATTGAAGCAAGAGACGCTTCAAATGGTTGGATTGATCGAGTCACAGATGAGCAAATTTTGGCAGCACAGTCACTATTAGCGGCAGAGGTTGGGGTCTTTGTGGAGCCAGCGTCGGCTGCTTCAGTTGCTGGCTTATTACAAGCAGCACAACTCAGAAAAGTACCAGAGGGAGCAAAGATTGTTTGCACCGTTACTGGAAATGGCTTGAAAGACACTGCAACAGCTTTAGGGACTCGAGAACTTGATTTCACTCCGATTGCTCCAACAGCTAGTGCAGCTGCCCAAATTTTGGGGCTCTGATTTACGATAATGCGGATTGTAAAAGATGAGGTGCGTGTTCGCGTACCAGCAACTTCAGCAAATCTCGGGCCGGGATTCGACTCATTTGGGATATCGCATGATATTTGGGACGACGTAACTTTGAAATTAATTACGGGTCCTTCGCGAGTTTTTATCTTAGGTCAAGGTGCACAAACTTTGCCGAAAGATGAAAATCATTTAATCGTGCAAGTGGTGCAGCAAACTCTCGAACGTCTCGGACTCCCAACAAGCGGGATTGAATTAAAATGCCGCAATGAAATTGCGCAAGGCCGGGGTTTGGGGTCTTCAGCAGCGGCGATTGTTGCAGGGTTAATGCTGGTAAAAGCACTTGTTGATGAGCAAGATTTATTGACGCCGGAATTACTTTTAGAATGGGCCACTGAATGGGAGGGGCATCCCGATAATGCTGCTCCGGCAATTTTTGGTGGAGCGACATTAGCGTGGATGAATGCGGAAAAACCACAAGTTGCAAATTTGAATTTGCATCCCGATTTGAAAACCACATTATTGATTCCGAATTTTGAACTTAGTACAAAAACAGCAAGAGGGGTGCTGCCGACCCAAATCGCATATAAAGATGCGATTTTTAATGTGAGCAGAGCCGGGCTATTAGTTCATGCTTTGGCGAATGACCTAGACCTTCTTTTTTCCGCCACGGAAGATTGTCTCCACCAACCTTATCGGTTGGAAGCTCTTGGTCGCAGTGGAGAATTGCTGACGGCGTTGCGGAACGCGAATTGGCCGGCGGTTGTATCGGGGGCAGGCCCAAGTTTGCTACTTTTTGCGCAAATTGATGAAAAAGTAAAGAAAATTTTTAAGCAACAGGGTTTCGTGGCAGTTAGTTCACAGCCTGGAAAAGGTGCGCAAATTTTGGATGCTTAGGAGCTAGCTGGAAGACGCTTAAGGATTAGGTTAAGAACTTTAGGAGTGAGTTAGAAGAAGCTTAGGGCTGGGTAGAATACACCACATTTTGCTCTTTCTTTGCACAACTATTTTTCTCCATGTAGGATGAATCTTGGTAGAAGTTTTGCGACTTTAAGTGCATAGACTTTACATTCCGTTCAGTGTTAGCAATTTTAATTGTTTTAACCAGCTACCGTTTCCACCAAAATGCAATTTGTGGCTATATTGCTACATTTTTGGTTTATCTCGAAAATATTGAATCCGGGGAAGGAACCTCGTGCAAGAAAACTCTCTTACGTCTGGTGACGTAAACAAGATGCTTCTGCCAGAACTTAAGGCACGCGCTGCTGAACTGGGAATTAAACTCCCACCACGCGCTCGTAAGGCTGACTATATTGCTGCTATTACAGGTAAGACTGCCTCTGCAGAGGTAGAAAATAAAAAACCTGCGAAACGTGCAGAGAAGGCAGCTTCTGCACTAGAAACATCTGCAGAAGCTCCCGAAAATTCGGCCGAATTAAGTGAAACTGCAGAAGGCGAACGAAACAAGCGTGGTCGTAATCGTCGTGAACGAAATAATCGTCGCGAGCGTGGTATTGAATTGCCGATTAATGAAGTTCCTGAATCTGCCACAAAACCAGGAGTGGAACTAAGTGCAGAAGAAAAGGCGGCAGCTTTGGAAGCGCTTGGAGAAGCTGCGGAACGACGAGCAAATACTCGGGGAGAAGAAGAGACTGACGGACGCCCCCGTTCACGTCGTGAACGCCGGGAACGTCGAGACCGAAATAATCGTCGCGAGCGGAATAATCGTCGTGAACGCGGCGAAGAAGAAGTTGTAGAACAAGAGTCCGAAGAATTAGTTGCAGCTGATGAAGAAGTATTGATTCCAGTTGCCGGTATTCTTGATGCTTCTGGAACTAACTGGTACATCCGAACCGGGGGCTATTTGCCGGGTAAGAACGATGCATATGTTTCGCAGCAAACGATTAAGAAGTATGGTTTGCGTCGAGGTGATGCAGTTGTTGGAGCGGTACGTAGCGTTTCCGATAATCCACGTCGTGGTCAGCGGCAACATAAATACAATCCACTAGTAGAAGTAACTTCAATTAATGGATTAACCCCTGAGGAATCTTTGCAGCGTCCAGAGTTCAGTAAGCTGACACCGCTTTATCCGCAGAGTATGTTGCGGATGGAGACCACGAAGAACACTTTGACAACTCGTGTTATTGATTTAGTTGCGCCAATCGGTAAGGGTCAGCGTGGTCTCATTGTTTCCCCTCCAAAGGCGGGCAAGACAATGATTATGCAGCAGATGGCAATGGCAATTGCAAATAATGATCCTTCGGTTCATTTAATGGTTGTTTTAGTCGATGAACGCCCTGAAGAAGTTACTGATATGCAGCGCTTGGTGAAGGGGGAAGTTATTGCTTCAACCTTTGACCGCCCGGCAACTGATCACACAATTGTTGCGGAACTTGCTGTTGAACGCGCAAAACGTCTCGTTGAGCTCGGGCAAGATGTGGTTATTTTGCTTGATTCATTAACACGACTTTCTCGTGCATATAACCTCGCAGCACCTGCTTCTGGTCGGATTCTCTCCGGTGGTGTTGATGCTGCTGCGCTCTACCCGCCAAAGAAATTCTTCGGTGCAGCACGCAATATTGAAAATGGTGGTTCCTTAACAATTATTGCTTCGGCATTGGTTGAAACTGGATCAAAGATGGATGAAGTCATCTTTGAAGAGTTTAAGGGAACCGGCAATATGGAGCTTCGACTTTCACGCCAGCTTGCTGATCGACGGATTTTCCCTGCTGTGGATATTAATGCTTCCGGTACTCGTCGTGAAGAGCAACTCTTTAGTCCAGAAGAATTAAAGATTGTTTGGCATCTTCGTCGTGCTCTTGGCACTCTTGATGTTCAAGAATCTTCTGATTACTTATTGAATCGACTTCGTAAGACTGAATCGAATAAGGAATTTTTAGTTTCCATCGTTCGGGGAATGCAGTCTAATCCTGAATAAGTAACTTTTATTTATGGCTTCTGGCGACTCTGATGAGCACTTGCTCACTAGGGTAGCCAGAAGCCTCTGAAAAGTGATTAAATAGAGCGTCGGCTACTGGTTCACCACTGCGTAACGATTAAATTCGAAAACTAGTTTTTGCCCCAGCGCAAAAACAGTGCGTTGCTGGACCCAGGAGCACAAAACGATCCTAGGAGAAATTATGAAGCAGGGAATCCACCCTGAGTACACCGAAATTCACGTAAGCTGCACTTGTGGCGCAGAGTTTGATACTCGTTCCACTTTGGCAAAGGATGAACTCCGTGTTGATGTATGTTCAGCATGCCATCCGTTCTACACCGGTAAGCAGAAGATTCTTGATACCGGCGGCCGTGTTGCACGCTTCGAAGCTCGTTTCGGCAAGCGCGAAAAGTAAAACTTTAACAGAGCGCCGGTACTTAAAGGTACCGGCGCTCTGTTATATTTCAATGCGAAATGTCGATTTCGGCAGGAGATTTGGCATTTTGCAAATTTATTTAATGTGGCAGTGAAAGTTGCTGAGTAGAAAAACTACTAAACTGAGTAGGGATACTGTTAGTCAGTAAAGTCTAGGAAGAAGAGTGAACATGAGTGCTGAGAAATACCCAGCAGCGGCAGCGATGTTAGCTGAATATCAAGAAATTGAAAAAGCGATGTCTGCGCCAGAAACTCTTGCTGACCCAGATAAACTTCGTTCGCTTTCACGCCGATATGCACAACTTGGTCGTGTTGTGAGCCGATACCAAAAATGGTTGAACTTGCAGCAAGAATTAACTGAAACTCAGGAAATTATTGAACTTGGCGGTGAAGACGCACAGATTTTCGGGGCCGAACTTCCACGTTTGGAAAACGAGTTAGCAATTGCTGCAGATGAATTGCGAGATGCTCTTATTCCGCGTGATCCGGATGATTTGCGTGACGCGATTTTAGAAGTGAAAGCCGGCGAAGGTGGCGAAGAATCTGCGCTATTTGCAGGCGACCTTTTGCGGATGTACCAGCGATATGCTGAATCGAAAGGCTGGAGCACACAAATTCTCTCAGCAACCAGTACCGATATGGGTGGCTACAAAGATGTGCAGATGGCAGTTAAAGCGAAGTCTGTGCCTGAAGATCCGGCTGAGGGAGTTTGGTCTTATTTGAAGTTCGAGGCAGGGGTACACCGTGTGCAACGTGTTCCCGCTACCGAATCGCAGGGACGAATTCATACTTCTGCTGCAGGTGTTTTAGTTTTTGCCGAAGTTGATGATCCGGGCGAAATTGAAATTAACGATAATGACTTGCGCATCGACGTCTTCCGTTCTTCAGGGCCAGGCGGGCAATCAGTTAATACGACTGATTCAGCAGTGAGAATTACCCACCTGCCAACAGGAATTACTGTTTCGATGCAGGATGAAAAGTCGCAAATTAAAAATCGTGAGTCAGCGATGCGAGTACTTCGCGCACGATTACGGCAAATGCAATTAGAAGAACAAGCTGCGAAAGAAGCCGATCAACGGCGAAGCCAAGTACGGACAGTGGATCGTTCAGAACGTGTACGAACCTATAATTTCCCAGAAAATCGAATTTCCGACCACCGTACCGGGTATAAAGCACATAATCTTGATTCAGTGCTTAATGGAAATTTGGAAGATGTGATCCAGAGTCTGCGCGATATGGATGAGGCGCAACGTTTACAAGAAGCTAATACTCAATAAGCGCTGTGTCTAGCCCAAAAACTGAAACATGAAGGTACTTGAGTGAAGGCAAATGAGACGCAATCTTGGCAGCAAATCTTGCTGCAAGGAACGCAAGAGTTAACGCTAGCTGGGGTTGCAAGTCCGCTTGTAGATGCAAAATACTTAATTGAAGAAGTCGTTGGAATGCGGATTGAACTTGCACCCCCACCGACTGAATCCCAGTTACATCATTTCTTTGGGCTACTTCAACGCCGGAAAAATCGCGAACCTTTACAGCATATTCTGGGAAAAATGTGGTTTTATGGTTTTGAACTTGAAGCTGGGCCAGATGTATTCTCGGTGCGTCCAGAAACTGAGCTGCTAGCAGAAGCTGCACTTAAGTTTTTGGCTTCGATTCCTTCGCGAGCTGACGACGAGCCAAAAATTGTGCTTGATTTGTGTACCGGTTCAGGGGCAATTGCCCTTGTTTTAGCAACTTCTGCTACTTCTCCGGTTGAGGTTTATGCGGTGGAATTAGCATCACGAACTGCGCAGGTCGCAGCGAGAAATATTGCGAAATATCAGGCGCAAGTTAATTTAGTTGTGGGAGACGCACTGGTAGCTTTACCAGAATTAATCGGGAAAGCAGACCTCGTCGTCGCAAATCCTCCTTATGTTCCGCTAACTCATGAATTGAGCCCAGAGGTGCTGCAAGATCCACCATTGGCATTATTTGGTGGCGGTGAAGAAGGATTAGAATTCCCGCGAAAATTAATCTCAAGAGCTTATGACTTATTGCGAGTTGGTGGAGCGCTCATGATGGAGCACGCAGATGAACAAGGCCTAGCGACTCGAGAAATCGCAAAAAATATCGGATTCTCTGATCCGGAAACAAAAACTGACCTTACTGGAAGAGATCGATGGTTGTTGGCGTATAAGCGTTGAACTGAGGTCTATAATCATGGAAGGAGAAAGGGAGGCAAATGCAGACAATCCAGGTAAATACTGGGCAAGCTGCAATTTCAGCAGCTAGTGTTGCAGTATCTGCGGGCGAAGTTATTTGTCTTCCCACAGATACTGTTTACGGTATCGGGGCAAATCCATTTGATGCCGAGGCAGTTACGCGACTCTTAACAGCAAAATCACGGACTCGGGCAATGCCACCTCCAGTGCTTGTGGCGAATTATGAACAGGCTCGTTCTTTATCTTGTGAGCTTGGTTTGATTGCAAAAGAATTAATGGCAAAGTATTGGCCTGGCGCATTAACAATAATTGTTGCCGCGAATCCAGAAATTGGCTGGGATTTGGGGGAAACCAACGGCACGGTTGCGTTGAGAATGCCTGATCAGGATTTCACCTTGGAGCTTCTAGCGCAGATTGGGCCTTTAGCAGTAACGAGTGCAAATAAGACGGGTCTTCCTCCAGCGCAAGAAATTTCCGAAGCTCAGGAACAACTTGGAGCGAAGGTTTCACTTTACCTTGATGCCGGACGAAGTAGCGGGGGAGTTCCTTCTTCGATTGTGAAACTGAGCGGAGCAAAACAAAATGAATTTGAAATTATTCGCACGGGTGCAATTGAAACCGAGGAATTAACCGAATTTATGGAAAATTTTGGTGGATTTCCAGCGTGTAAAGAGAGGTAAGTAGGTGCGAGTTTATCTATTGACGCTCTTTATTTCGGCGTTTGTCACCTATCTCTTAACGCCACTTGTGCGGAAACTTGCCTTAAAAATCGGGGCAGTAACGATGATTCGTGAACGCGATGTACATACTGTGCCGATGCCACGTTTAGGTGGCCTGGCAATGTTTTTGGGGATTGCCGTAAGTTTTTTGGTTGCTTCGCAAATTCCGTTTTTGAAAGAGAGTTTTAGCGCTAATTCTGGAGCTTGGGGGATTCTCCTCGGGGCCGGGGTAATGTGTTTTATTGGAGTTCTCGATGATATCTGGGAATTAACTTGGTATGCGAAACTTGCTGGAGAAATCCTTGGAGCGGGGCTAATGGCTTGGTTTGGGGTACAGCTCCTCTCCGTCCCTCTTCTTGGTTTAACTATTGGTTCTGAACGACTAACTTTGTTTTCTACTATTTTGGTAGTAGTAGCAGTATCTAACGCAGTTAATTTCATCGATGGTCTTGATGGGCTTGCTGCTGGGGTCATCGGTATCGCGGCATTAGCTTTTTTCATCTACACCTATTACTTGGTGCGAATGTATTCTCCGGGAGATTATGCCTCCACAGCTTCTGCAGTAGTAGTGGCATTGGTTGGGGCGTGCATTGGATTTCTCCCGCATAATTTTAATCCCGCAAAAATTTTCATGGGGGATTCTGGCGCATTAATGCTTGGAGGGGTTATTGCGGGAGCTTCAATTCTGGTAACAGGGCAAATTAATCCAGAGAATCTTTCGCGTGCGAATACCCTCGTTGCATTTATGCCTCTTGTGATTCCAATAATGATCTTGCTCATTCCATTAGTCGATATGACTTGGGCAGTAATTCGCCGAGTCTCACAAGGAAAATCCCCATTTTCAGCAGATTCCGGGCACTTACACCATCGGTTATTACGCCGAGGACATTCTCATCGGCGCGCAGTTTTAATTATTTATCTCTGGGCTGCAGTATTTTCTTTTTCTGCGGTTGCACTAATTATTTTTGATTGGCGCTACGTAATTGCAATTAGTGTTTTAGTAATTCTTTTCTGCGTCTATGTCACCTTACGAACTTTTTCTTCTGCAGAAGGAGAAATAAATCTAGATTTAGAAATGAAGAAAGAGCCTAAAGCAGAAATTCTTTAGAGCGAGAGTTAAATAGCGCTTTAGAAGGAAAAACGTAGAAAGATACAGAAGAAAATACAGAATAGGAATTCTTTGAAAGCTAAGAATCGGAAAATAGGGCAGCGGAGAGATGCTAGTGCGATAATTCGTTTCGCGTCCTTCGTAAACTTTTTACTCTGTGTAATTTCAGCATTATTTTTTTTCATTCTGTATTTTCTGCTTCCGGGAACTTCACAGATGCTCGGTTTTGCTTATGGGCTTCTCGTATCTGGAATATTGGCGTTGGCTGCGTGGGGAAGTGAATTAGTAATCGCGAAGTTTTTTAACAAGGTTCAAGGAGTTGTTTACCCCCTTAACTTTGCTTTGAAGATTATTTTGTTTTTTGGATTTTTTGTGATTATTCGGTTTTTTGCAGAAATTGATTCACGATTCTTTGTTTTAGGTTTTGCAATCGCTTTAGTTTTTTCGTTAATTGCTAGCTCAATCATCGTGATTCGTGAGGATGGCCCAGACTTTGATTTTATTGAAAGGTAAGGAAAATCTTTGTTGAGAGCCAGGGGAACCTTTATCGATAGCTAAGGGAAACCTTTGCGGTATTTTTACCATTTTCTGACAGAAGGGAATTTGCTGAAAAATTCTTCAAAGAAATCGGCAAAAACTTTGTTCCAAATTGCTGAGCTCGTGTAGAGTAAAGAAGTCAGGTCTATGGGCTGTATGCACAATGTTGTACAAGGCTCAGGGCGTCAAATCGCAAACTTTAGGATTTCCGGATAGTGAATGTACTGTTAAACATCGCTCTGCCAATTCTAACCGAGGCAAGTGGCGAAGGGTTTACCCCGCCAACTCTTGAACACGAATTTGCGCCACCTGCTTTGTTCTTTGAGGGCACTATCTTTGAGATGAATCGAATCATTCTAGTGCGAATGATTGCTGTTTTTGTGATTGCCCTAATTATGGTTTTGTATGCAAAACGTGCAAAGCTCGTACCTGGACGCGCACAGAGTTTCGTTGAAAGCATCATTGACTTTTCACGAGTGCAGATTGGTCATGAAATTCTCGGTGAAGAACATGCGAAGAAGTATCAGCCAATGCTTTTGACTCTGTTTGTCGGTATTCTATTCATGAATCTAACAGGTGTGATTCCGGGCTTACAGATTGCTGGAACTTCCCTTATTGGAATGCCGTTAATCTATGCACTTTTCGCTTATTTCGGCTTCATTGTTGCCGGCTTAAAAGAACGCGGACCAAAATTCTTCAAAGAGCAACTTATGCCGCCTGGTGTTCCCGCACCGCTGTATGTGATTATGATTCCGCTTGAATTCCTTTCGAATTTTATTTTGCGCCCAATCACCCTTACAGTACGTCTTTTAGCAAATATGGTCGCCGGGCATTTCGTGCTTGTGCTTTGTTTTGTGGGAACACATTATCTCTATCTCCAACTCTCCGGTGTAATGGGGATTGGACTTGGAACTGCCACTCTTCTCGTGGGCACGATTTTCGTCGTCTTCGAGCTTTTCGTAGGTGCTTTGCAGGCCTACATTTTCGCAATGTTGTCTGCAGCTTACATTTCATTATCCATTTCAGATCACTGAAATCTAACAAGAAGGAAACAATTCCATGATTGGTAACATCGCCACAATCGGTTACGGTATTGCAACCATCGGTCCAAGCCTTGCAGTAGGTATGATCGGTTCAAAGAACCAAGAGGCAACTGCACGTCAGCCTGAAATTAAGGGCTACCTTCGAGTAAACATGTTCCTTTCCATTGCGTTTGCTGAAGCACTCGGTCTTATGGGCTTTGCGGCTGGCTTCGTATTTGGAGCTTAAGTATGTCTGAAACGACTGTCATTTTTGCTTCTCCGAGTAGCGCCGAAGGTTCTACCTTTAATCTGCTCGTTCCAGCAATTCCAGATTTGATTTGGGGCTCAGTCGCTTTTGCTATCGTCGCATTCGTAATTTATCGTTTTGCTTGGCCAACTTTCTCGCAGATGTTGGATGAGCGTGGTGAAAAAATTGAACAGGGTTTGCAAGCAGCTGAGCTTGCACGCCAAGAGATTGCTACGGAGCGAGAGAATCTTGCCGGAGAGCTTTCTGCTGCCCAACGCGAAGCTGCGCAGGTACGTGAAACTGCCGCTGAAAATGCAAAAGCAATTGTTAGTGAGGCACAGTTAAAGGCGCGCTCTGATGCAGAAGCAATTCTTGCCGCTGCGCAAACTCGAATTACTGCTGATACTGAAACAGCGGCTCGAGTTCTTCGTTCTGATATCGGATCTTTAGCGACCGATCTTGCAGGACGAATCATCGGAGAAGCTGTGACTGATCAGGAAATGTCGGCACGCGTTATCGATAGATTCTTAGATGAACTAGAGACTTCGCTTGCAGCAAAGAATTTAGCAACTCCTAGGGAGAATTAATGCGTTCAGGTAGTGCAGCTGCGCTTCAGCGAGTAAAGGACACTTGGAATTCTCTGCTCCAGGAAAAACAAGGGCAAGAATTAGCCTTTGCTGAGGAACTTTTCCAAGCAAGTGATTTACTGTTGAAAAATACCGCCCTAACTCGGGCATTGGAAGATGATTCGCGAAGTGTTGTAGATCGACAAACTCTCAGCACAGCAATTTTCGGAAACCGGGTAAGTGGCGACATTGCAGATTTGCTTAACGGTTTAGTTCGCGAGTCTTGGTCTGAACCAGGAGATTTCGCGCTCGCTGTGGAAAATCTTGCTGTGGAAACTGTTTTAGCAGGTTCCCAGGCTCAAGGTTTACTTTCAAAAACCGAAGAAGAGCTCTATCAGCTGATGCGACTGCTAAAAGAAAATCGTGAATTACGCTTGGCCTTAACCAACAAACAATATGCTGCGATAACTCGTAAAGAACTCGCAGTTAAGGTTTTACCAAGCCTTAATCCATTCACACAGGCACTTCTTGCTCGTGGATTGGACACGATTGAATCGCAAACACTAGTTGCTGCTTTAAGTAGTTACGTGAATGCGGCGGCGCAGCGCGGGGAGCATTTAGTTGCGGCAGTTACTAGCGCAATTCCACTTACTGATGCTCAGCAGGAACGATTAACGCAGATTTTAGCTGCGCATTACGGGGAGAATATCCAGCTACATATTGCCCTTAACCCTGAAATCATCGGTGGGCTTCGAATTCGTATCGGAGACGAAGTCATTGATGGCACCCTTGCTACACGGCTGGCAATGGTTAAAGAAGAAATTAACAACTGAATTTATCAATTGCGGTGAAAACCGCTTCGAGCGAAGGATAAAAACGAATGGCTGAACTAACCATCCAGCCGGAGGAAATCCGGTCGGCGCTAGACGCCTTTGTTAGCTCCTATGAGCCAGCGAAGGTTGCTACCGACGAGGTTGGCCATGTGACGCTTACGGCAGACGGTATCGCCCGCGTTACTGGTCTTCCAGGAGCAATGGCAAACGAGCTTTTGAAGTTTGAAGATGGCACTCTAGGTTTGGCGATGAACCTAGAAGAACACGAAATTGGTGTTGTTGTGCTTGGTGACTTCTCAAAGATTGAAGAAGGCATGGAAGTTCACCGCACTGGTGAAGTTCTTTCCGTGCCTGTAGGCGAGGGCTACTTAGGCCGCGTCGTCGATCCTTTGGGCAACCCAATTGATGGTCTCGGTGCGATTGCCGATATCGATGGCTTGCGTGCACTTGAACTCCAGGCTCCTGGCGTAATGGCACGTAAATCTGTGCATGAACCATTGCAGACTGGTATTAAGGCGATTGACGCGATGATTCCGATTGGTCGCGGTCAGCGTCAGCTAATTATTGGTGACCGTAAGACCGGTAAGACGGCTCTTGCTATCGATACCATTTTGAATCAGAAAGCGAACTGGGATTCTGGTGACCCGCAGAAGCAAGTTCGTTGTATTTATGTTGCAATTGGTCAGAAGGGCTCAACTATTGCTTCGGTTCGCGCAACGCTCGAGCGCGCTGGAGCATTGGAGTACACGACGATTGTGGCTTCGCCAGCATCTGATTCTGCAGGTTATAAGTATCTTGCTCCATACACCGGTTCGGCAATTGGTCAGCACTGGATGTATGCCGGTAAGCACGTGCTGATTATTTTTGATGATCTTTCCAAGCAAGCTGAAGCATATCGTTCAGTTTCCCTTTTGCTCCGTCGTCCACCAGGGCGTGAAGCATACCCAGGTGATGTCTTCTACTTACACTCCCGCCTTCTTGAGCGTTGTGCAAAGCTTTCAGATGAACTCGGTGGAGGTTCGATGACTGGTTTACCAATCATCGAAACTAAGGCAAATGATGTTTCGGCATATATCCCGACCAACGTTATTTCAATTACTGATGGTCAGATTTTCTTGCAGTCTGATTTGTTTAACGCGAATCAGCGTCCGGCAGTTGATGTGGGTATTTCAGTTTCACGCGTTGGTGGCGATGCTCAGATTAAGGCAATGAAGAAGGTTGCCGGTACGCTCAAGATTACTTTGGCGCAGTACCGTGCACAGGCAGCTTTCGCGATGTTTGCTTCTGATTTGGATGCGGCAACGCAGCGCCAGCTCACACGTGGTTCACGCCTAATGGAGCTGTTGAAGCAGCCACAGTACACGCCGTATGCAGTAGAAGATCAGGTAGCTTCAGTTTGGGCCGGTACTAATGGATACTTGGATGAAGTTCCACTAGAGCAGGTTTCTGCCTACGAAGCACAGATGCTTGATTACCTGCGTCAGAATTCTGATGTGCTCAGCACCATCAAGAATACTGGGAAGCTTGAGGCAGATACTGAAGAAGCTTTGAAGACGGCAGTGGAAGCGTTCCATAAGTCTTTTATTTCGGCTTTTGTGCCAGAATCTGAGACTGCCCCAGAAGCTGAAGTTGAGCATACTCAAGAGCAGATCGTTCGCAAGAAGCGAGGCTAATTGTGGCTGGTACGCAGCGTATTTTTAAGCAGAAGATTCGAGCAACTGCAACGCTCGAGAAAGTCTTCCGAGCGATGGAGCTGATTGCAGCTTCCCGTATTGGCAAGGCTCGTGATCGTGCGCTTGGGCAAGACCCTTATACGCGAGCTCTTACTGCTTCAATCTCGCTAGTTGCAAGTCATGCTCACGCAGAACACCCACTGGTGACGGAGCGAACTGATACAAATCGGGTAATCGTTTTTGTGGTGACTGCAGATCGCGGTATGGCCGGTGCATACTCGTCGTCGGTACTTCGAGAAGCTGATGCGTTGATGGCACGGCTGCGCGAAGAAGGTAAAGAACCAGTGCTATTTGTTTCTGGTCGTCGCGGTGAGTCCTACTACCGTTTCCGCGGAGTTGAGGTTGCAAAGTCATGGACTGGTGAATCTGATAAACCAAGTGATGAAACCACTATTGAAATCGCCAATATGTTCCTAGAGCTTTTCTTGGCCAAAGCAGAAGATGGCGGAGTTGGTGAACTTCACGTAGTTTCTACTCGCTTCGTTTCAATGGTGACGCAAACGGTTGAGGTGCGTCGGATGCTTCCACTGATTGTGGTGGATGCTGATGACGACGATGACGACGATGAGCAGATGCCACTTTACGAGTTTGAACCTTCAGCGCAAGAAGTATTTGATGGTTTGTTACCGCTTTATATTTCACAGCGAATTGGTTCAGTGCTTTTGATGGCAGCAGCAGCTGAATTGGCGGCACGTCAACAAGCGATGCATTCTGCAACAGAAAATGCGCAAGAACTTATTGAGAAATACACCCGACTTGCAAATAATGCACGTCAGGCTGAAATTACAACTGAAATTACCGAGATTATCTCTGGTGCGGATGCGCTAGGGAAGTAATCCCGACACCAAACCCCGGTTGCCGGGATGAAAAGGAAGAAACAATGACTGTCGTAGATGAAACTAAGAAAGTCTCAACCGGCCGCATCGTTCAGGTTGTTGGCGCAGTTGTGGATATTGAATTCCCTGCAGATGCGCTTCCAGAAATTAACAATGCGCTAACCACTGATGTTGTGCTTAAGAGCGAAAGCGGAGCAGAGGAAACTCTGACCATGACACTCGAAGTTGCGCAGCACCTCGGTAATAATATCGTGCGTACAATTGCGATGAAACCAACTGATGGTCTCGTGCGTGGGGCAACAGTAATTGATACTGGTGCGCCAATCTCAGTTCCAGTTGGTGATATTACTAAGGGACACGTATTTAACGTAACTGGTGAGTGCTTGAATCTTGCCGACGGCGAGAAGCTTGAAGTTACTGAGCGTTGGCCAATTCATCGCAAGGCACCAAACTTTGATGAACTCGAGCCAGAAACCAAGATGTTTGAAACTGGCATCAAGGTAATCGATCTACTCACCCCATATGTGCAAGGTGGAAAGATTGGTCTGTTCGGTGGTGCAGGTGTTGGTAAAACCGTTCTGATTCAGGAAATGATTCAGCGTGTGGCACAGGACCACGGTGGTGTTTCGGTATTCGCTGGTGTTGGTGAACGTACCCGTGAAGGTAACGATCTAATTCACGAAATGGAAGATGCTGGCGTTCTTGACAAGACAGCACTGGTATTCGGGCAGATGGATGAACCGCCTGGGGTGCGTTTGCGTATTGCGCTTTCGGGTTTGACTATGGCTGAGTACTTCCGTGATGTGCAAAATCAGGACGTGCTGCTCTTTATTGATAATATCTTCCGCTTTACTCAGGCTGGTTCAGAGGTTTCAACCCTTCTTGGCCGAATGCCTTCCGCGGTAGGTTATCAGCCAACTTTGGCTGATGAAATGGGTGCACTCCAAGAGCGAATTACTTCGACTCGTGGTCACTCAATTACTTCCTTGCAGGCGATTTACGTGCCGGCTGATGATTACACTGATCCAGCTCCGGCAACAACCTTCGCGCACTTGGATGCAACTACCGAACTTTCTCGTGAAATTGCTTCTCGTGGTTTGTACCCGGCAGTTGATCCACTTGCTTCAACTTCGCGAATTCTTGATGCGCAGTATGTGGGTAAGGCGCACTACGATACTGCAACTCACGTAAAGGCGATTCTGCAGAAGAACAAGGAACTCCAAGATATTATTTCGATTCTTGGTGTGGATGAACTTTCTGAAGAGGACAAGATTACCGTGGCTCGTGCACGTCGTATTGAGCAGTACCTCTCACAGAACACTTATACCGCAAAGAAGTTCACTGGCGTTGAAGGTTCAACTGTGCCAATTGCCGAAACTGTAGAGGCATTCCGTCGTATTTGTGACGGTGAATATGACCACGTTCCAGAGCAGGCTTTCTTCAATATTGGTGGTATTGAAGATATTGAGCGTGCATGGCACAAGATTCAGCAGGAAACTCGCTAATGGAATTACAGTTGGTTGCGCGTTCCGGAGAGATCTTCTCCGGAACAGTGCAGGATGTTGTGGTTACGGCAGACGGTGGTGAGCTGGGAATTCTTCCTGGTCACACACCGCTGTTAGCGGTACTTACTCCGGGGGTTGTGCGTTTTACAACTGCTGCAGGGGAGAAGCAAGTATTCCAGACTTCTGCCGGCTTTGTGACGGTTGATTCTGATGAAATTATGGTTGTTGTAGAATCAGTATTTGAGTAAAACTTAATTTACTGTATCTGTGGCTCATAATTTGGGCAAGCAACTATTTTCAAAGGTCTTTTTGTGCGCATTGTAATTGCTGACTGTTCTGTAGATTATTCTGGGCGTCTCGACGCGCATCTTGAGCGTGCGACGCGGGTATTGATGCTGAAAGCTGACGGTTCGCTTTTGGTGCATGCCGATGGTGGTTCGTATAAACCGCTGAATTGGATGAGCCCACCATGTGTCTTTTCTGAATTGGATGTGCCGCCAGAGGATCAACAAGCGGGTGTAGAACAGATTTGGGAAGTACGACATACGAAGACTGACGATAAACTTGTCGTGCGTATTTTCCACACACATTCGGAGATTGAGCAAGCCCTTGGTGCTGAGCCAGGTCTGGTGAAAGATGGTGTGGAAGCACATTTACAAAAGCTGCTTGCAGAGCAAGTGCATTTGATTGCCGACGACGTGGAGTTAATCCGCCGTGAATATCCAACTCCGATTGGTCCAGTTGACTTGATGGTGCGCCATGCTTCTGGGGAATATTTGGCGGTAGAAGTAAAGCGTCGTGGCGAGATTGATGGCGTTGAACAGCTGACCCGATATCTTGAATATCTTGGGCGTGATTCGCATCTGCAGCCATTGCGAGGAGTTTTTGCGGCGCAGGAAATTAAACCGCAGGCGCGAACTCTCGCGGAAGACCGTGGAATTGAATGTTTAGTTTTGGACTACGACGCGATGCGTGGTTTTGATAATCCAGAAGATCGACTTTTCTGAGTTTTTCTTGCTTCAGATTTGATTATTTTGAGCACTTAATTTTGAAGGCATATTAATGCGTAGGTCAAAGAAGTATCAACGAGAATTTCAGCCCCTAGACACTAACCGTTTAATGGGTGGGAAGCGTTATGAAATTGGTGCGGATGGTTTGGAGTATCATGTGCAGTATATTCAACATGGCGCAAAATTGTATCTTTGCCC
>JAXFDG010000067.1:0-8493 GCA_034173665.1 Arcanobacterium sp. | reverse complement strand
GCCAACTGACGCTCAACCAAAGTTTCCCACTTCTCCATTTCTGGCTTCTTGGAAACCCCTGTAAATTCATCAAGAATTTCAGAAAGTGGGCTCTGCGCAATCCGTGAAGGAATCCGGAACACCGAATCAACATTCGGCATTAGAGCCACAGCCTCTTCCCTTAAACCGCCAAAAAGTGCAATCTTCTTTGCAACTGATTCTGGGGCCGGATTCTCGCTACGCACAATAACAGCGTCAGGCACAATACCAAAACCACGCAGATCACTTAAAGCATTCTGCGCTGGCTTCGTCTTAAATTCCTTACTTGTTTCAATAAAAGGCACATATACAACATGGATAAAGAAACAGTTTGCGCGGCCAACCTTGCCTGAAAATTCGCGGATTGCCTCGATAAAGCTCAACCCCTCATAATCACCAACCGTGCCACCAATTTCTACAATATGCACGTCACTTGGCACAGCATTGGCAAGGGGTCCATTATTCGCTGCTAGATGGATTGCGTCTTGAATTGCTCCTGTTAGATGCGGAACCAACTGAACAGTTTTCCCACCAAAACCACCAGCACGTTCCTTCTGCAAAAGTTCCAGCAACAATCTTCCACTAAGAGTTGCGTTCGCCTGAGTTAATTCAATATCCAGAAAACGCTCGTAATGCCCTAAATCGAGATCAGTTTCTGCGCCGTCTTTAGTAACAAAACATTCGCCATGTTCGCGCGGGTTCAAAAGACCGGCATCAACATTTAAATAAGGATCACATTTTTGAATCGAGACTGAGAGTCCTTGAGCTTGCAGTACAGCACCAACGCTAGCTGCCGTAATTCCCTTTCCGACTCCGGAAAGAACACCGCCAGTCACAAAAATATATTTTGTACCCATAATCTCCCCTTCAAAAATACGAAAACAACAACACAAAATCAGTTCAATTTTGCTATTAAAACCCTCATTAAATATACGCCGTTTTCTATCTAAAAAGGTACCCCCGGCACCACACACCACAATAGGAACGCTAAATACTTATTTTCAGCATTAAAAAGTCAAAGAAGAGAATAAAGAAACCAAACAAGAGATAAGGCAAAAAATGCAAAGCTTCTGACAAAAATAAGTTTATTATTAAATAACAATAAATACACAATTTAGACAATTTTCTTTTTAAATATTGATTCGCGTAGGACTTTCGGCAATAATCGAACAAGTCAGTGTAATTTGTACAAAACATTTAATAGTGCGGCGAAGCACCCAATTAAATCAAAGTCTTTACCTCGATAACCATGCTTAATAATTTTTTCAAAGTTACCGATTCAAAAAAGAACGGGAAAAATTCGCGAGCTTCGAGAAACCAAAGCTCTTTAACCGCGATAGCATCTACTTCTCGCCACAAAAATAGACGCCGAGCTCAGATATTTGGGGCTTTATTCGCTGTACTCTCAATATTATTTGCTGGACTTTCCTTCGCAGAACTGCCAGAAAGTGCCGCCACAACAAGACCCCGTCCAGCTCCATCACCACGTCCCCGACCAACTCCCACCCCGGCTCCAAAAACAACCTCCCCGACTCCAGGCACTTGCGACCCCGGATATACTTGGTTCATTACTTCTGACGGAAAAATTCAAACCGCTAAATTTAACAATCCTGATACCACACAAAGCCATAGCTATAGTGGACCATTTCAAGTAGCCACTTACATCCCATCCACTCAGGCAGGGCAAACAGGTTTAATTTATGCTTTGCAGCCACCTAACTCCCAGGGTACAAGGCTAAACATGGTCGCAATCAACCCAGTAACCGGGAACACTCAAACAGTAGTCATCCGCAGGAGCGCCAATGTTGCAATGTGGGATAACGATGCAGGCAACCTCAACTACGGTGTTTACGACTACGCCACAAAGAAATTCTTCGTAGGCTTAAACGGACAGAGCCGGATGTGGGAAATTAATCAAAAGCTTACTACCCACACCCTAAATGATTTAACTATTCGCCACGCCTTATCAGCCCCGATAAATGTTAATGACTTGGTATATGCCTATGGTTTCCTCTGGGGTATTGATATAAACAACAGCTCTCGATTTGTTCGTATTAATACACAAACCGCACCCATGAAAGTAGATTTCTTCACCCGCAATATTGGCATGCCTGGTGGAACATTCCATGGCGGTTGGCTCCAAGGAAACGGAAATCTTGCATTCGTGAATTCAACCAATACATCTGAATCTCGAATTGAAATCAGCATTACCAATCCCGCCAGTGATAATCCACAAATGTCTCTTGTTTCCAAAACTTCTGGATACAGTCTCACCAATATTGTCGATATGGCTGGATGCCCCGGATCCCCCACAGACCTACAAGTCAGTATCTCCGGAGTGCAGAATGTTCCGATAAACAGTACCCAAAATTGGAAAGTTAGCGTTACCAATAATGGACCCTCGTCATCAAGCGGGCACACCATCACTTTTACCCTGCCGGCAGATTTTCAATATCTGAAAACAACTTGGCCAAACGGTAGCTGTATTGCCACCTGGAATAATGACACGCTTCCACTACCAGATGTGGACACAGTTCTCACTTGCACTTCCCGAGAACCTCTTGCGGCCAATGCCAGCACTGAGATTACGATTACCGCAAAAGAAACCGGAAACAGCACTCAACCTTATGACTTAAGAGCCGCAGTTTCTACAATTGAATCTGATTTAATTCAAGAAAATAACAGTGCAACATATCGGATAGCCACAACCGCAAATCCGACCCTACGATGCGAAGATGTTGCCCTATCTACGATTTACACTAATTCAAAGTTCACAGGGCGAGGAATTGTTGGAAAGATTGTCAGCTCAGATAAGCAAAATTCAATCGTGCTCGATAATCCACAAGAGATTATTTATCTCCCGAAAACTGAAACGACTGCCCTACCAAACACCAATCCCATCGAATATCTAGACGAAGCTGGAGCTCTCGCCGTCAGTGCAACTGAGCCCAACACCTACTACTACGTTGGACGCAATTTCGCCGCTAATGGCACCTTCGTTCATTCCTCAAAGCTCTTTTCCGTCAATACCGCTACTGGTACTGTGAAAATGTTGAGTGAAGATACCGCCTGGCAAAACTCAAATCGTCTTGCGGCAACACCGGATGGAACAATTTGGTCGCTTAATTCCATCTCTAATAATGGAGTCACCGAAAATCATCTCTTTTCCTGGCACCCAATAAAGGATGCTGGAAAAGCTCCGAAAGATTACGGAAATTTAATCGTTGGACCCGGATTTGGCTCAGGCGACATCGTTTTCGATGGCCGAGATAATTTCTATCTCCTTGTAAGTAGAAACCTTGGCGTTGACGTCACCGATGGTATTTATGGTGGACTCTACACAATTTCACTTTCCGATCTGCAATCTGGAAAGACCCAACTTACTAAGATTGGCGATATCACTGGCGCCGAAAGCACTGTGCGATATCTCTATTCTGGTATTGCGTTTGCTGGAGATGGAACTCTTTATGTTTCCGCAATTGATGATCAAGATCCTGCAAGTAACTATATCTTCACTCTTGATCAGGCTACTGGACGCGTTAATTTAGTAAATAAATTCTCCAGCTCAGTTAACAATAATCCAATCGGTTTGTATGGAGATCTCGCCTCTTGCGCAGCTCCAAAAGCAGAACTGGAACTCGAAAAGAAAGTAGAGATTGTCAACAATGAAAAGAACGAACCAGAACTTGAATACACTCTCACTGTAAGAAACACTGGTCAAATTTCTGCTTCCGGCGTGCAGCTCGAAGATCTCATCCCAGAACAATTAACCTACGTTCCAAACACCACCCAACGTCTGACGAAAATTGAAGTTGGAGCAGATGGCACAATTACTCCACTTCCTGAAACTCGTTGGGAAAATATTGCCGACGACGCCGACGGAACTTTTCCTTTCGCACACTTTGCAAATATGCGATCAACAACCACTTCTCCAGCCTTTGAAAGTGTAGTTGCTGCAAACGATATTGCCGTGATTCGTTTTCGCGCTAAACCAAATCAAAACGCCATAACGAACCCTAATATTTGCAATCAGGCATCTGCCAAATTCATCGGCATGGATAATAACCAGCCACTTATTTCTGATAATCCAAATACTCCTGAAGGACTGGATGAAACTTGTATTACGGTTGGAAAAGTAATCACTGTTGAAAAACTTGGATTAAATTGTGATGCCAATCTTCCTACCTGCGCTCTCAGCGGTGCAAAATTTGCATTATACGATGCCGATCCGCGCACAGTTACCGCAAAGCCGGTTACTCCAGAATTAAGCGGAAAAACAGATACATCTGGAACAAAAATTACCGGCGCATTCGTAACACCTACACTGACTTTCGGAAAAGAGTACTGGCTTGTAGAAACACAAGCACCAACAGGGCACGAACTTCTTGCCGACGCCGTTCACTTCTCAGTGACCGCACAAGGAATTAGGATTCATAATCCTTCTGCTCTTTCTCGAATTGACGCCGATGGAGATATTTTCACCATCGAAATTCTTGATCCGACTCCAGTCTCCTTACCTCTTGTAGGCGGATCAGGAATCATTCCTTATATCTGGAGTGCGAGCATTTTGTTCGCTATCGCCGCATTTTGGTTTTTCCGAAATGCGAATAGAGAGGGGCGGTACTCCAAGATTACTTCCTAAACTTTCTACCCCTGTAAACCACTAACACTTTTATTAATCCACGCGATTTGAACGCAATATTAAATTAACAAAGGAGATAAGTTAATGTCCGTTCACAAGAAACGACTCATTGCATTAACTGGTGTTTTTGCTCTGCTAGCAAGCGTAGCCACAATGGATACCACCTTTGCAGTAGACGGAGACACAACACAAGGTCCGTCAGTTTCACTCATTAATGATGACGCAAAAACTAGCTTGACAATCCACAAGTACAGTGGACCAGCAAATACAACCGCAGAATGCACCAAGCATGACGGACAACCTGTTGCTGAATCTTGTCTCGCTGGCCTTGAACGTCTTGCTGGCGCAGAATTTAAGGTATACAAAGTCCATGACCTTAAATCGAATGCAGACTGGGAAGCAGCTCGGAAGCTTATTGAAGCAGGCGCAGCAGCCTACACTCCTGCTGGTGATCCAGTAGCAACTGTTGAAACTAGCGCTACAGCTGGGGTAAAGGTAGCTAATCTTAATGTTGCGCTCTACTATGTAGTGGAATCTCGCACTCCAGCAAACTACACCGGTTCACAACCATTCTTTGTAACTCTCCCAATGACCACCCCAAATAATCAGGGATGGGATTACGACCTAGACGTTTACCCAAAGAACGATAAGGTTAACGAACCTCATAAAGAAGTAATCGACGCACAATCACATAAGGTTGGGGATACCAATACTTACAAAGTTCGCGTAGACCTTCCAAACTATGGAGATGTTGTTGGCGCACCAAACACCGCCGGTAAGTACACCGCTCCAGACGGAGTAATCAACCATCACGATTTACCATATTTCGTAGTTGATGATACTTTCGACCCTTCCTTTACTAATGTGCAAGTAACTGAAGTAAGCATCGCCGGAACTCCGCTTGAACCAGCAGATTTCACAGTCTCTAACATTAATGGCAACACAAACGCAAAACGAGTAAGTCTTACTGAATCTGGTCTAACAAAAGCTGCACAATCTTCTGGTGCAGAAATCGTAGTTACCTATACTGCAGAAATTGCGTCTGTACCAGCTAATGGCGAACTCACCAATACCGCAGTCACCAAGCCAGGACCTCGTCCAAATGTTGATTCCACCAAGCCAAATCCAGATGACGACCCAGGCAATGAAACCCCGAGTGTTGTTTCAAAGTTCGGCAAGATTCGTATTGAAAAAGTTAATGCAGCAGATAAAAATGTGAAGCTAGCTGGCGCGACCTTCGCCGTATACCCAGCAAAAATTACTTTCGCTGCCGATGGAAAAACTATTGAATCTCAGACCTGTGAAGGGCTCACCGGAAACCCACTCAGCACTTTCACCACTAATGACGAGGGCAAGGGTGTTTCTGAGGCTCTCGAGGTAACCAACTGGTACAACGATGGTGTTGAACTTGCGGAAGGTGGAAACACTAATGGGCATCTTGACGGCGCACAATATGCACAAAAGTATGGAAAGCATAAGTACTGCCTTGTTGAAACAGTTGCACCTGCAGGATTCCAGCTCCTTGCTGATCCAATCGAATTTGAACTCGAAACAGTTGGCGATTCTGCAGATGTTGTTTACACATTCACTGAAGTAGTAAATCAGCCTGATAATTTCGGGAATAAACTTCCATTTACCGGTGGAGAAGGCGTGGCAATTATTTCAATTGCTGGTGTTCTCTTAATCGGTGCTGGTACTGGGTACTACTTCTACACACAACGTCGTCGTAAGGACGCCTAATTAACTTAAGTGGGGGTGTTTGCGATATTAAAACAATTCGCAAACACCCCCACTTAACGCCACTTTATCAACACTTAAAAGAACAAAATGCCAAAGCCTGAGTCTTCACTAAGAGTTTTATTCTGGCCGCGTTTCATAATCGCGGTCTTAATTCTTGCTGGAATTACAGTAACTCTTTCTCCAGTAGTTTCGGCTTTTTGGAATTTTGAAAAAACACTTAAAAATAGCGAAAAGTACCTAGGAACAATCGCAAAAGAAAGCCCCGAAAAATTAACTGAATCTTTCTTCCGGGCGCAAGAATATAATGCTAAATTAAATCCACAAACCATTAATGACCCTTGGAAATTTGCAAATAAGACTTTCGATACGGACCATGCCGACTACCTCACCCAGTTGCGCAGCGAAATAGACACATCTAAAACAAGCGAAGAACAAAACTATCTTGGTGTCATCACAGTTCCGAAAATTAATATCCAACTCCCGATAAAACATGATGCAACCCCTAAAAGCATTGCTGATACTGCCGGACACATGTATGGATCTTCATTGCCAGTGGGTGGAATTAATACCCACACTGTAATTGCGGCACATTCCGGCGGAAAACAACTTTTCTTTGACCGCCTCCCCGAACTACAAATTGGGGATCTATTTTATTTACACGTAGCTGGGCAAACTCTTTCATATAAAGTAGACGCAAAAAACATTGTCGAAAATATCGACTTAAGCCACGTCCAAAGAATTCCAAACGGCGACTTTGCCACTCTCGTCACTTGCGTAAAAAGTCCAGACGGAAAATATTTTCAGCGACTCCTAGTTCGCGGAGAACGCTTCGAAACATCCCTCCATAGTATCGGCGAGAGTTCATCTGCTTCCCAAAGTAATAATATTTCCATATTTTCCGCCTATGATTCTTGGATGCTTCCTCGAATCGTGATCTCAAGCCTTGCCTTATTTTCCCTTCTAATAATTATTTTTAGTTGGCTGACCCCAAAAAGATCCGCAAAAGAACAATGAACACATCACCAACTACTACACAAAGCGACACTGCGCGAAAAAGAACGTGGATAATCCCGCTGATACTCGTTCTTGCGGGGATTGCAATCTTGCTTTACCCAGTTATCGCCACCCAATATAACAATATCCAGCAACATAGATTTGCTCGGGAATATCTTGCCGACGTTGGCAAAGCTTCTCCGCAAGACTTAAATAAACAACTTGCACGAGCCGTAGAATACAATAAAAATCTCACTGGCGTCCCAGTTCTTGATCCATATCTGGAAGAAGTACAGAGCCCTGAATCTCAGGCTTATGAAAACTACATTTCACAGTTAAATGACTTCAATGTGATGGCACGTGTCCGTGTTCCCAGCGTAAACATCGATCTACCAATTCGACACGGAACTGAAGAGGCTGCAATCTCAGAAGGTGCCGGGCATTTGTATGGAACTTCCCTACCAGTCGGCGGAGAATCAACCCACGCCGTCATCACTAGTCATACTGGTATTGCTACCGCTACCCTCTTTGATAATTTAACGAAAGTGGAAAAGGGAGAGGTCTTTTTTATTGATGTATACGGAAAGACTCTCGCCTATAAGGTTGATCAAATAAAAGTTGTTCTCCCGGATGAAATCGGTGACTTGAAAACAATTTCCGGGAAAGATTACCTCACCTTATTCACGTGCACTCCTTATGCGGTAAATTCACACCGGCTCCTAGTAAGAGGCGAACGAATTCCATATAACGACGCAATCGACTCGAGTTCAAACACAAGCGAATCTTTTAAATTCCATCTTGAACCATGGATGTGGGGATTGATCTTTGCAGCAATTATTGGCACTTGCGGCGCTCTCACAATCATCGCTAGAGAACGGAAAAAACGAAACATCCCGTGCCCTCACCCACAGTTTCCGGAAAAATAATTAAAGGTTAAACTAACGGCACTAAACTAAAATCGTGAATTTACTGCGAATAATATTCCGTTATACCCGGAAATACCCAGCTTGGATTGCCTTGGCAATCTTACTTCAATCAATTTCTGCAATTGCCGCGCTTTGGTTACCAGAGTTAAATGCAAAAGTAATTGATCAAGGTAT
>JAXFDG010000066.1:0-3622 GCA_034173665.1 Arcanobacterium sp. | reverse complement strand
TCTTCACACCTTTATCGCGCATTGCTAGCTGCAATCCGAGGTTCGACATCACGGTAATCACGAGGGTGTTACGCTTTAGTCGGCCTTCTTCTTTCATTGCAACGGCGAGCATGCCCATAATCTGATCACCGTCAACCAAGTTTCCTTCATGGTCAACTGCTAAACAACGATCAGCATCGCCGTCGAATGCAAAGCCGAAATCAGCTTTGGTAGCAACCGTTAATGCTTGGAGTTGTTCTGGATGAGTAGAGCCGCATCCTTCGTTGATGTTCTTGCCGTCTGGCGCAGCGTTAATAACAACCACGTCAGCACCAAGTTTTTGGAAAACGCGTGGAGCCACATCGGAAGCTGCACCGTTTGCACAGTCAAGGGCGATACGTAGGCCTTTCAGGCTAACACCGGTGGAAATAAGGTGGTCCATGTAGAGGCGATCAGAAACGAGGGCATTTTCCGACATTGAGCCTACGCCTTCGCCTACTGGCCGATCCCATTCGGTGCCGAGGAGTTCTTCGATCTTGTCCTCAATAGCGTCGTCGAGTTTAAAGCCGTTTGTGTTAATGAATTTAATACCGTTGTCCTGCATTGGATTATGGGATGCAGAAATCATCACGCCAAGATCATAGTCTTGTTCGGAAGTCAGGTAGGCGACGCCTGGAGTCGGGATTTCCCGCACGTGTTCCACATCAACACCTGCGGAAGCTAGACCAGCTGCGAGAGCGTGGGAGAGCATTCCGGAGGATTGGCGAGTGTCACGGCCGATAATTGCTCGTGGACGATGGTTGAGTTCTTGCCCGTGGGCGAGCACTCGTGCTGCAGCTTCGCCGAGTTTTAGGGCGAAGTCGGCAGTAATTTCTTTATTCGCGAGCCCGCGTACGCCGTCAGTTCCAAAGAGTCGGCCCATGATTCCTCACTTTTCAAGTCATTTTATTTCAAAGCCTGGTTCTGGATGTTTGCTTATTGTTAATTCTTTTACATGCGCAAACGTTTCGGCTAGCTGCCGCAGCTCTTGCGAGTGCTGAATGCCTGCCTATTCCAGTTAGCTTCTCGCCCTATTTTATGCCAAACATCGGCTGGTTTCCCGCAGCGAAACTTGTGGGAGTCGGCTCATTGCATAAAACAAAACAGACCGTTGTATAAAACAAAGTGGCCTGCCCCGATTGGAGCAGACCACTTTGAGAAGCCTTGTCTTGCAATAGGCTTGTAAAACTGATTAACGCTTGGAGAACTGCGAAGCCTTACGTGCCTTCTTGAGACCAGCCTTCTTACGTTCAACAGCACGAGCGTCACGAGTCAAGAAGCCAGCCTTCTTCAATGCTGGGCGGTTGGACTCACGATCAATCTCGTTAAGTGCTCGGGAGATACCCAAGCGAAGTGCGCCAGCCTGACCGGATGGGCCACCACCATTAATACGTGCAACAACATCAAAACGACCTTCGATGTCGAGAAGTACGAATGGGGAGTTTACGAGCTGCTGGTGCAACTTATTTGGGAAGTAATCAGCAAGGGTGCGACCATTGATGGTCCACTCGCCGGTGCCTGGTACGAGACGTACACGAGCAATTGCTTCCTTACGACGGCCAAGACCCTGGCCAGGTGCGGTCAAAGAGGAACCCTGACCGGTTTGCGGAGCCACGCTCTCGCTAGTGTAGGAGCTGAGGTTCTCCTCGAGCTCTGGGGTTTCGACGGTGGTGTCAGCCACGGTACTCCTTAAAATCGATCCGGCTATCCGGGGTTTACTGTGCTACCTGCTTGAGCTCGTATGGCTCCGGCTGCTGAGCAGCGTGTGGGTGCTCCACACCACGGTAAACCTTGAGCTTGGTGAGCTGCTGACGTCCGAGAGTGTTCTTCGGAAGCATACCTGCAACGGCCTTCATTACAGCCTTTTCAGGATTTACTGCAAGAAGTTCAGTGTAGGAGGTAGCCTTCAAGCCACCTGGGTAACCTGAGTGGTGGTAAGCGAACTTCTGTTCGCGCTTCGAACCAGTCAAAGCTACCTTTTCAGCATTGATGATAATAACGAAATCGCCGGTGTCCACGTGAGGAGCAAAATTCGGCTTATGCTTCCCACGGAGCAGGGTGGCAACTTGAGATGCCAAACGGCCGAGCACGACGTCAGTGGCGTCAATTACATACCACTTCTTCTCTACATCGCCTGGCTTAGGTGAATACGTGCGCACTTGCGTAGCTCGTTTCTATTCAACGGATCGTTCAACAAAACGCTATGGCTTTTCGCGATTTTGCTGGAAAATCCAACGGTCAAAATGTCTCTTGCCATGTTCTATACCAGACGAGTGGGATTGCATCTGCGTATAGCACACACAGCGTTATACAACTTTAATAAGTTTTTAGGGATGCGTCAAAGGATATTTTATAGCTGTGAGACGGTTCATTACCTGCAAGCACCTCCGCGACTCACCCGCACTCCGTCCCACGATAAGTGCGCGCCCGTTTTGCTTGCGCCGCATACTCCCCTGCTTCTGGATACCCGACCTCTGCCAAAGTAAGTGGGTGCGCCGGAGCTACGATTACTTGCCCGTCACGATTTCTCTCTTCGAGCCGACGTCGTGGCCAGGACTCGTCTTTCGCTCCCCGCCCGACTTCAATCAGTGTGCCCATTAAAGTTCGCACTTGGGAATGACAGAATGCATCTGCTTTCACCACTGCCACAATTATCCCCTGCGCATCACGCGCAAACTGAAGTTCTTGCAAAGTGCGCACAGTAGAAGCACCCGGGCGTGGTTTGCAATAAGAAAGGAAGTCATGCTCGCCAAGTAAAGTTTGTGCAGCTCTGTTCATCGCCGCTAAATCTAATTCTTCACTGAGCCAAAGCACGTCTTTGCGCAATGGATCCCAAAGTTTTACCGAATCAGCAATCCGATAGTGATAGCGCCGCCAGAGCGCCGAAAAACGTGCATCAAAATCTTGGGAAACTGCAGTTACTTCTCGGACCACAACGTCGGTAAATCCCCGAATGCTGCCTGCACCGTGAGAAAGAACTGCATTAACTTTCTGCGCTAAGGAGAGTTCCGGAGTCCGGGTTGAGCGTCCCGGCAGAGCGACCCACGCCGTCTGTGATAAATCAAAATGCGCAACTTGCCCGGAAGCATGTACTCCAGCGTCGGTTCGTCCCGCGACTGTCAGCTCAAGCTCTTCTCGGGTGATGCGCTGTAATGCGGCCGTGAGCTCCCCCTCGACTGTGCGAAGCCCGGGCTGTGCCGCCCAACCATGAAACGCCTCACCACTGTAGGCGATATCTAAGCGGATGCGTTGGGTTTGCGATATCGTCGTGCTCATGACGATAGCTTCCCACACCGGCATGAATCACGGCAATTCTGATTCGCTTGCGCATAATTTTCATAATAATTCTGAAAGTTTTCCCCACAGCTTTCAGGCAAATTCGCATATTCTCAGCATCGACTGTGGTGGAGGTGGAATTAAAGCTGCACTTCTAGATAAAGACGGCGAACTTCTTTCCGGGCCAATTCGCACCCCTGTTCCTTACCCATTCACCCCGGGAAAACTTGTCGAAATTATCCGCACCCAAGAAGCTACTTTGCGGCAGATGTCTGGGATTAATACGAAAGCAAAGCGCATCACGGTCGGAATGCCCGGGATGATTCGC
>JAXFDG010000065.1:0-3154 GCA_034173665.1 Arcanobacterium sp. | reverse complement strand
AAATAAACCCCAATAGACCGCAACCGCTTTTTTGTTTGGGGGGGGTTCAACAATTTGGGGACCCCCCCACCACTTACATTCCTCTTATTACATGTCTCTTAGCAAGTTCCAAATGCTACTTCACAGAAACGAAGACAGAATCCGCAAATATTTCTGGACTAACAGCAAGGACACCTTTATCAACATCTGCTGCAGGAACTTCAAGAACTACATTTCCACTAACAGATGCATCTTTAAATAAAGGTGATAAAAGATCGATGCTCTCGGGAGCAATTGCTAGGGTGTCATAAGATTCTATAGTGTTACCACCCGAAGTCACATACTTAACAGTAGTTGTAGGCATCTGCCCTTGCGCGTCATCTCCTAAATACGTAACTGTAAGATTCACCAAGATATAAGTATTTCCCTCTCCCGGCGCTTTATTGAATGAATTTTCAGCAGTTACAAGGTCAGTGGCAGCCAAATTAACGCTATTGACAACAGCCTTCCAGTCAGAACTCTCGATAGTTGCCCCAAGTGGAAGTGGATTTTCCCGTGTTTTTCCAAGTTCTGCAGTTTCATCCGAGCTTGCATCTTCTGAATCAGAAGTATCCTTACTATCTCCAGAAGCAGTTGTGGTGGTAACTTTTGTATCTTCAATTGCTTGGTCTACTGCCTGACCAATAACTACAACAAAAACTATCACCGCCAGAATTGTGCCTAATACGGAAGTTATTACTGCTCCAAGTGCATGACTCTTAGGCTGCTTCTTCCCAACTAATGCCACCAAACCTAAAATAAATCCAAGTGGCAGTAATAACCAGCCAAGAATTAACATTCCTTTAATACAAGAGAAAATTGCTCCAAGAACTGATAAAACAAGCGCAATTGTTCCGAGCTTATTTTTCTTAGGTGAATTTACTTGAGATGTAGATTCAGTCGCAATTACGGGGGGGGTATTTTCCATTTGTTTTCTCCTCAATTACACTAATCGACTTTGATTTTTATAGTGCAACTGAAAGTATCCCATAGATTCTCATCTTCTTAAAGAGTTTTTTAATATTTTCCAGTCAGAAGTTAAAACACAGATTCTAAAACGAAAGCAAATAAATCAGCAGACCGCTTCAAAAATTACTCCAAAATAGTATCTATTGCAGTTCCGAAACGACGCTCACGCCCGAGAAATCCGAGTAAACAATCCCAGAGAACAAGCCGATCAAATTCTGGCCATGGCGTATCCACAAACATTATTTCAGCATAACTTGCCTGCCAAAGCAGAAAATTCGAGGTACGCCGCTCACCTCCGCTGCGAATAAATAAATCTACCGGAGGTAATTGCGGCTGATATAAATGCCGAGTGATTGTCTCCGGGGTAATTCTTGCGGCACTCAAAGAGCCAACTGAAACCTTTGCAGCTATTTCCCGCACGGCGTCGGCAATTTCTGCCTGCCCCCCGTAATTCAAACAAAAATTTAAAACTAACTTTGAGTTATTCTTCGTTAACTCTGCAACTTCTTCCATCTCCCGAATCACGGATTTCCAGAGTCGAGGTCGCCGGCCTGACCAAACTACCTGCACACCCCATGAATTTAATTCTTCCCGACGACGATGAATAACTTCACGTGAGTATCCCATCAGAAAAGCCACTTCACGTGGGGAACGCTTCCAATTTTCGGTTGAAAATGCGTACACCGAAAGTACTTTTACCCCGGCTTCTAAACATCCGGCGATTACGTCCATTAAAGAATGCTCGCCTGCACGGTGCCCTTCCGTTCTTGGTAATCCTTGAGCGTTTGCCCAACGCCCATTCCCGTCCATCACAATTGCCACATGCGCTGGAATTTCTCCGTTTTTCGCTTCAGAAAATTTCCCCGGATGCTTTAATTCACGTAATTCTGACGGTAATTCTTGCCCACTAGAATGTGACGGTGGATTAATTACCTGCGCCATCCGAAACTCCTTCAGAGCGTGCTTGATTAACTGGTAAAGCTCCGGCCTCTGTGCCAAGATGCTTATTTCCAACATACTTCAAAGAAGCTACATTCTTCTCCAAATGCCATTGTAAGAATGAAGTAATTATGCTCAGAGTTGATTTACGAGCTGGACTCTGTGCAAGATCAGCAATATTCCAATCCCCTGCATTTAACGCAGCCAATAATTGCCAAGTATCAATTGTTGGGCGCGCTGACCCAGGTGGAGCACAATTATTACACACTGCTCCACCAACACTAATATTCAAGGCTTCATGGGGACCCGCTTCACCACAAATCGCACACTCATAGATCGCTAATTCCCAACCGGAATAACTCATCGCGCGTAAAATATAAGACCCGAGAATTAATTCTGGATGGTGAGCATTTGTTGCAATCGCATGAATTGCTCCATGCAATAAAACGAAATGTGCAAGATCTGCTAAACCTTCATCAGAAATAATCCGGTCGCAAGTCTCTAAAATTGCTGAGGCTGCGGTATACACATCATAATTAGTGATAATCACTCGATGGTAAGCATTTATGCTTTCAACTTGGCTCACCACTTCAAATGTTTTCCCTGCATAAAGTTGTATATCTACATACGAAAATGGCTCCAAGCGCGATCCGTAACGTGACTTAGTTTTCCGCACTCCTTTTGCCACAGCGCGCACTTTTCCATTATCTCGCGTAAGCAGGGTAATGATTCGATCTGCTTCACCAAGGTCATGAGTGCGCAAAACTATCGCTTTATCACGATAACTGCGCTTGCTCATCACCATTTATCTCATCACCATTTATCGTCTCAAGGTATTGTTAACTATTTTGCGTCTTTCTATTTTGCACTCTGTTAACGGCGAGCACGATTAGCGGCGGATACGATTGCTTTAAAAGAAGCTGTAACCGTGGAATTATCAATTCCCACACCCCACAGGATTTGCCCACCAATATTACATTCAACATAAGACACAGCTTGGGCATCTTGGCCAGAAGAAAGTGCATGCTCCGCATAGTCGAGAACTTCAATTTCTTCGCCGATTTCAGCCATTGCATTTACAAAAGCTTCAATCGGGCCATTTCCACTCGCAGAAATAGTGTGGTCTTGCGGATGCTGACTACCAGTAGCTACATCATATTCAGTAAGAGTTACTGTGAGCTGTGATTGATGCCCCTCATCTGCCGTGGAAATATTAGTTCCACGAAGC
>JAXFDG010000064.1:0-19643 GCA_034173665.1 Arcanobacterium sp. | reverse complement strand
TATCTATTGACAAACGATATTTTTATATCGATAATCGATATATGTTTAATAAAAGTTTCCGCTTCTTGTTCTTTTTCATGGTCATGCTTTGGCTATTTGGCCTTTTATTAACGCAAATCATTGTGCCATTTCTGGCTTTGGAAATGGCTGCAGAATTTCCAGAGGTTAATCATTTGGTAATGCCATATTCTATTATGGGAATCTCATCAATATTGTTCCTCCAAATTGCATCGGTTTTACTTGCGATAGTGGTAACACGCGGTTCAAAAGTAGAATTTTTTCATGACACAACTAGGAAGTTAATTAAAGTTTCTGGAGCCCTCTTGATATTGGCATTTTTCATCCCGACATTAGTGGGATTTCACTTTAAGTGGTCGATGGATGCAGGCGGGCTAATGGTTGTGCTAACTCATTTTTTCGCTATAGTCATGATGTGTATTTTCCTGTTTTTCAGCCACATCTCATTATCTGCTTTCGATAATGCAAGAAGAGATTACGAAGAATTAGGTGCAGTAATTTGATTAAAGTAAACCTTAATGTGTTGCTTGCGCAGCGTGGAATGAGTGTTGCTGAATTCGCCCAAGCTGTTGACATTACTCCAGCAAATGTTGCAGTTTTAAAAAACGGGCGAGCGAAAGCGATTCGATTCAGCACATTGGAACGAATTTGCCAAGTTCTTGATTGTTCTATCGCAGAGATTTTAGAATACGTTCCAGATAAAACGGAATCAGAAAAAGGATGACGTAGTCTTCTAATTTTAATTTACTTTGTGGTGTAGCTTGGGTTCTAAGTTTGGAATCAGGTTTTTAGCTTGCTGGGACTTATAGTCTGCAATCGTAGCCCGTAGATTATCCTTTTTATCG
Organism: Arcanobacterium sp.; assembly: GCA_034173665.1. Lineage (GTDB taxonomy): Bacteria > Actinomycetota > Actinomycetes > Actinomycetales > Actinomycetaceae > Arcanobacterium_A. The sequence continues at coordinate 18,780 of JAXFDG010000064.1, read as the reverse complement.
ATGTGACTAAAACGGGAAATTTTCTCGGGGGTTATCTATTGCAGAGCTTATTCGGTAGTGGTAGGTATTGAATATGACTAAAGCATGGCTCATTGATATGGATGGCGTTCTGATTCACGAGGGCGATGCCCTTCCAGGCGCGAAAGAATTTCTTACAAAATTACAGGAACACAATATCCCGCATTTAATCTTGACCAATAACTCAATTTTTACTGCGCGTGATTTGTCGGCACGGCTACTTGCTTCCGGGCTTGAAGTTCCAGAGGAAAATATTTGGACTTCAGCACTGGCAACAGCTCGATTCTTAGCGCAGCAAGCAGAAGATAAGCGGGCTTATGTTGTGGGTGAAGCAGGTTTAACTACGGCTCTTTATCAAGAGGGCTTCGTGATGACGCCAACTGATCCGGAGTTTGTGGTTCTTGGTGAAACACGAAATTACTCATTTGAAGCAATCACTACCGCGATTCGTTTAATTCAGGGTGGAGCTCGTTTCATTGCCACGAATCCTGATGCCACCGGTCCATCTGCTGAGGGTGACCTTCCAGCAACAGGTGCGGTTGCCGCTTTGATTGAAAAAGCAACGGGACGTGCGCCGTTGTTTGTGGGCAAACCGAATCCAATCATGCTTCGTAACGGCCTAAACAAGCTTGGCGTGCATTCTGAGGACACTTCGATTGTTGGTGACCGAATGGATACTGATATGCAGGCTGGTGTTGAAACAGGCTTGACCACGCATTTGGTTCTGACTGGTTCAACACGTCGTGAAGACATCGTGACTTTCCCATTCCGCCCAGATTATGTGCATGAATCAATCGCTAATGTAGTGGAGTTTGTTTTCCCGGAATAAATCTGAAATTTGGTTTAGATACATTAGCCCGCAAGCCCGCAGCTAGAATTTTTTCTGCGTCGTCGGAATGGTTAAGGTAACATCCGCGTATTCAAAACAATTTAAAGTGAGCCCAATTTTTAGTTGGGCTCACTTTTTTGTGAAACTCGGTAGAATATATTTATGCGAATTGCACTAATTTCTGATTGTTTTGCCCCGCGCCTTGGCGGTATTGAATCGCAAGTGCAAGATCTTGCTTTGCAACTGCAAAAAGCAGGGCACGAGGTAATTGTGGTTACTGCGACTCCGGATCAAAAATTTGCTGGGCGAAAGGCAGAATTTATTTCTGGAATTAAGGTGCTTCGTTTAGCCATTCCGCTACCTGGGTCTTTGCCAGTAAATCCTTTTGCCGGACCAGCTCTTCTTCAAGTAATGCGGAATGCAGATATTGTGCATATTCATACGGGAGTAATTTCCCCTTTTGCACAGCATGCAGCATTGTTAGCGGCAAAGCATCGAATTCCAAGCACGATTACTTGGCACTGCATGCTTAATCATATGCATTGGGGTTTTCGAATTTTCCGGGTGATGCAATGGGTTGCTCGCCGCGGCGTTGCAATGAATACCGTTTCAGAACTAATGGCACGGCAAATTCAAAGTGTATTGGGTGATTCGGGAGAAGTTTCAGTTCTCTATAACGGAATCGACTTAGCTCCTTGGAGAGAAGTTGCAGCTCTCCGTCGAAAATTAAAAAACGAATTAACGGAAAACGAATTTGTGGCACCAATTCGAATTGTGGCTTCACGCCGTCTAGCACCACGAAAACGAAATATAGAATTAATTAAAATTGCGGTAGAGGCACAGAAATTAGCGGGAGTCCCGGTTGAATTAACGATTTACGGAGAAGGCCCAGAGCGGCAAAAGCTTGTAGGTTTATGTAAAAAGTTAGCAGTGGATTGGGTGAAATTACCGGGGCGTGCTACTCGGAAAGAATTAGCCGAAGCATACAAAAATGCAGATATCTATTTTTCTACCGCGTTGATGGAGTCGTTTGGGATTGCAACCTTGGAAGCGCGTGCAGCAGGTGTGCCGATTGTAGCTCCAGCAAATACGGGAGTTGATGATTTTGTGCAGCATCATCGACATGGTCTGTTAGGGAAAAATGACCGTGAATTAGCGCAGTTTTTAGCGCAATTAATCACCGATTCACAGTTGCGTTTAGCTCTTTCCCAAAATAGTGAAAACGAACTGCCAACTCAGGATTGGTCTACAGTTTTATCCGATACCTTGGCAGAATATGAGCGAGCAATCAAATTGAATCTGCAACATTTGTCTTAACAGCATTTGAATATGAACCCTTATGAAGAATGAATGTTTTGCGTGAGGGAAATCTGATAGGAATTCCATGGCGAAAAATTCCCGAGAACCACTTGAAACTCGAAAACCACTTGAAGGCCGTTATGCGATTGACACTGGAGAAGCAGTGCTTATTGCAGATGATTACACACCTAATGGTTGGGTTTTAGAGATTAACGGAATGGAATCTTCGCATCTTGTGCTTGACCGGCCAGATCTTTTAGATTTTGAATATATGCGGTGGTTCGCGGCGATCATAGATTATTACGTGGCAATGCAATTAGACGCAGAGAAACTCCGGATTACGCATCTTGGTGGTGGTGCCTGCGCGATGGCGCGATATTTGGTGCATAAATATCCAAATTCCCGGAACACAGTGGTTGAACTAGACGGGAAATTAGCGGAATATGTGCGGAAATGGTTTGATCTTCCACGTGCGCCACAGCTAAAAATTCGTGTTGGTGAAGCGCGTGAGGTGACTAATGGCTTTCTGCCACAGTCTCGAGACATTTTAATTCGTGATGTTTTTTCTGGATTTGTTACTCCTGAACCTTTAACAACTTTTGAGTTTACTTCTCGCGTACAAGAAGCACTGGCGGTAAATGGAATCTATTTACTTAATTGCGCCGATAAGCCGAATCTGCTTTCGGCTCGTGCGGATGCGGCTGCTTTGGTAGAAGTTTTTCCATATACTTGTGCAATTGCAGATGCGGCAATGTTTAAGGGACGACGTCGTGGAAACATTGTGTTTGCAGCTTCAAATCAAGCTTTGCCACTAGTGGGAAGTAATGGGGCAACGAAAATATTAAAACAGATTCTGGGAGGTTCTTTGCCGGCACAATATAAAGATGATGTGTGGGTTCGGAACTTTGCGAAAACTGGGAGAGTACGGCGTGATTGATTCAATCTGATACTTGGTTAATCTAGGTTGAGGCATGATTGATCTAAGTTGCTTTTGCAAGAAAATAAAAGTGGTTCTGGATAATGAGCAAGTTATCCAGAACCACTTAAATTTTTCTGACTTTAGTTAATTAATCATGGCAAGCTTAGTTGCCTGGGTAGCCTTAGTTGCTTGATTAGTTTTTAGTCAGTTTTTGTTTTTTAGGCAGTAGCTTCAGCCTTACGCTTTGCTGGTACGAAACCGTAAACGGTGAGAAGAAGGCCAACAACTGCTAGTGCGATACCTGCGTAAAGAGCAATAGTTCCGAGGAGGCCCCAGCCGTATGCGTTAAGAAGCATTCCGCGGAGGGTGTTTCCGTCAAGCATGGTGTCGTAGCGGAGGTCCTGAAGTGCCTTTGCTTCCTGTGCAGTGGTGTTGGTGGTGAGAATGTTTGCAATTTCAGCATCAGCGAGCTTTCCTAGCTGTGCGTCGTCTGCACTTGCATTTTCAGGAAGTGCCTTTAGTTCTGCAATGAGGGCATCGCGCTTTGCATTGAATTCAGCACCAATAGTTGCGTAAGTTGCATCTGGCATACCAGCTGCTGCGGCGGCGGCACGCATATGTGCGCCAACGTAGTGGTTTGCAAAAGCCTTAGCTTGCGCACCGGTGGTCATAGGCTGATCAGCGTAAGGGCGAAGTGCATTGGCGTCTTCTTCAGTGAGTCGCCCACCCGCAACTTGTCCATCGATAGATTCAACGCTTGGCATTACGATGTTTTGTTCACCAAGTTGCTCTGCGATAAATGATTCAGCAAACTTACCGCCGGAAAAGGCGCCGATGCCTGCGATAAGTAGGACGATTCCAACGACCTTTGAAAGAGTCTTGTAAATCTTTGTCTGCATGAGAAGTCCTTCTCTATAGTTGTTTAATGTTTAATCACATCAACACAAAGACTAATGAAATTTTCAACTACTTTCAATGCACTAATTAAATATTTAACTAGTGTTTTCTCACAGGAAAACTTGAATGGTTCAAGAAAAGAATCTTGAACCATTCACAATAGGGTGTTTGTTAATTCTGAACGAAAACTAAACTAAAGAAAGTTTCTTTGAACTAAATTTTAGTTCTCTAGATAAAATTTAAGCTTCTTCTGAAGTTTCGGATGTACCGTCAGTTTCAACTTCGGTTTCGATATCTTTCCAGTAAGCTTCCGCCCAAGGATCTTCTTTAGGTTCGCTTCGTTTCCAGGCAACGACAACAGTGGTGATCGCACCAAGGATAATTCCGGTAAGAATAAGTTTCTTGCGGGATTTCTTTGCAGCTGGAGCAGGAGCAAGTTTTTCAGAAACAACAGGAAGATCGGCGGCTACAATTTTTGCGGTTACGTCATCTTTTACAGACACAGCTAGATTGCGTGCTTCTTTCGAAGCAGTGGTAGCTTTTGTAGCGAAATCTTGCGCAAATTCTTTTGCCGCAGGAGCTGCAGCAGCCCCGGCCTCAGAAATCTTTTGCGTTACGTCTTGCATAATCGGAGTCACAGATTTTCCAGCGTTTTCCAATTTTGGTGCAGCCCATTTACGGAATCGGTGGAATCCGAGTTGAGCGTTTTCATATGCGGAAGTTAAGGCGTCTTGAGAAGTCTCAAGGGCGCTTAGTGCTTGTGTTTTCGCTTTCTTCCGGTCGAAGCGCGAAGTGAGTTTTCTGCATGGGCATGCCATTTTTAGACTCCTCTTTAACTAGTAGTTCATTTTCTTTTAGCTTAGTAGTTCTTGTAATTAGTGTAAACGGAGAGTGGATAATTCAGCTCTCAGCGCTTGTAACAGAATCTCTTGTGGAGATATGGGAAAATGAAGACATGAAAGCAACTATGAAAACTAATTTTGGCAATATTGAAATCGAGCTCTACCCACAGCACGCTCCAGAAACTGTAGCTAACTTTACCGAGCTTGCATCTGGGAAGCGTGAATGGATTGATCCACGTACCGGTGAAAAAACTACTCGTCCTCTCTACGACGGAGTGATTTTCCATCGAGTAATTGACGGGTTCATGATTCAAGGTGGAGATCCTCTAGGCACTGGTACCGGTGGCCCTGGCTACACTTTCGATGATGAAATTTCGGCAGAAGTAAATTTCACTGAGCCATATGTTTTGGCAATGGCAAATGCTGGTAAGCGAATGGGACGAGGAACGAATGGTTCTCAGTTCTTCATTACCGTTGCTCCAACTACCTGGCTTCAGGGTAACCACACAATCTTCGGCAAGGTTACTGACGAAGCTTCGCAGGCAGTGGTGGATAAAATTGCAACAACTCCGACTGGCGCGATGGATCGCCCAATCGAAGATGTTGTGATTGAAACAATTACTATCGAAGATTAATCGCTGAAATTGAATAATTTTCGTGCCAAGTATCGTTATCTAAATAGCGTCACCGGAGTGATTATTGCACTCTGTGTGGCGCTATTTGTGATTACAACTTTCTTTCCCGGAGTTGGAAATTGGCTTTATTATTATGGGCCATTGGCAAAAATAGAGCCATACCGCTTCGTTTCTTCCGCTTTTATGCATAGTGGATTATTCCATTTAGTTTTTAATATGCTCGCCCTTTTCATGCTTGGAGAGCAGCTTGAAAAAATGATGGGGACCTGGCGTTATTTACTTCTTTTCTTTGGAAGTGTAATTGTTGGAAATCTTGCCTCATCGGTATTTCCCATGTTTCTTGGAGGCGTAGAAGTTCCGGTTGTTGGTGCTTCTGGCGGAATTTTCGGTCTATTTGGTGCAATGCTGGTAATTTCGCGAAAGATCGAGGCGAATTCCAGTGGGATTTTAGTTTTGCTGGGAATTAATTTTATCTACGGAATTATGTATCCAAATATCTCTTGGGAATCTCATATTGGAGGTTTTCTTGGGGGCGCTGTGATTACAGCTGTACTTTGGAAATTAGCACAGCTGCAGAATCGACGCCGTCGCCGTCGGGGATAGAGAAAATAAGAGGTGAAACTTACTTCCAACCCATGGTCATTAAGAAACCGACAAGCATCAAACCAATTCCAACGAAAAGGTTGATATTTCCATTTGCAAGACCAGGAATTGGGTAAGAGCCATTGGTGACATATGCGGTAACCACGACTAATAAACCAAGGATCGCAAGAGTTACCATTACTGGAGCCCACCATTTTGGAGAGCGCTTAAGCTCTGGCTCGACATGATTTGTAACGCGGCGTGCTTGCGCCTTCTGGCGTTCTACAACTACTTTGCGCTTCTTTGATTCTGGCATCGTGATCCCCTGGAAGTTTGCAATTAATACCTATATAAGATTAGCGATTTTTCGTTTTAAAAGTGAAATTTCAAGGCGGGAGATTATTTTACAAGTTTAGGGAGATTACCGTCGAGGTTGAGTATATTACGTAGTCGTTTTAAGGCGAGACTTCAAAGATGTTAGATTGTGCTCTTAGTGATTTGTGGAAAAGCCTGAATTACTTTCAGACAAACACGCTAGAATGGCACACAGCAATTAATTCTAGGAGACTGTGTTGAGAGAAAATAATCAAAATCTATCAGATCTGATGGATAATTTTGAAGATTTCCAAGAAGAATCGGTTCTTGTTGTTCCTGAACGTGTTGAGAAATCAAACTTTAAAAAGTTTATAAATCGTTTAATCGGTATTGTTGGCGAATTATTAATAACTGCTGGTGTGCTGATCGGTCTTTTTATTTTGTGGCAAGTTTGGTGGACTAACGTAGAGGCAAACGCACAGTTAGATAGTGATGTTTCAGCATTTAACAAAGAATACGGCGAACCTCTAGTGAAAATTGGTGCACCGCAAGAGGGTGAACCACCGGTGATGGATGAAATTGCCTATAACACTGTGGGGGGCATTATTCATATTCCAGCTTTTGGTTACAATTATTCGACGCCGATTCGGGGTGGAGTAACGACGCAAGTGTTGGATACAGGTGCTTTTGGGCATTATCAAGATACGGTGATGCCAGGAGCTATCGGTAATTCTTCCTGGGCAGTCCATCGTGATATGCGTGGTTCACGTATGTATGACGCCGATAAGTTGGTTGCAGGCGATGCAGTTATTGTTGAAACAGAAGATGTTTATTACGTCTATAAAATCGTTAATACTCATGTTGTGAAACCAACTGATGTTTGGGTAATTTCTGCAGACCCATTTGTTGCAGAAAATGCAATTAAAGAAGGACGTGAACCAGGAGAAATTGAACCGTCACGGCGACTACTCACGATTACTACTTGTCACCCGCTATATACGGCTCGTGAACGATTGATTGTGCATGCAGAATTTTCCCATTGGGTAAAGCGCTCTGACGGTATGCCAGAAGAACTCTTTAAGCGAGTGAAAAAAGATAGCACCACAGTATCGCAAGGAGATTACGAGCAGATTACAGCTTTTGGAGTTAACTCTTTGCAGAACTTAGTAGCAGTTCCGACCGGTTCAACCAATTCCCACATTCCATTTGTTAATTTCGCTTTTCAGGAGGAGAACTAATGTACGGCGCTTTATGGCGGATAGTTCCTGGCCCACGATGGTTCAAGGTAATTTTATTTTTAGTAGCATTTTTCGCATTGGTTGCTTTCCTGTTTAAAATTGGATTTCCTTGGTTTGTTGAGGTCACTGGATATTCAAATATCGGTATTGATAGCTGAGTTATTTGTAATATTTACGGATGAGCCATTTACGTTTAACGAGCAAGAAATCTAAACGAAAGAGCTGAATTTTTGTGCAAGAAGAATTGAAGGAACCAGAAAATCGGAGCGAAGTAGACGAGCCTAATCTGAATGACTCACTTCAAGATGAAGCACAAGAAGTTGAGCGTGAATTAACTGCGGCTGAGAAAATTTTTCAAAACCCAACCAAAACAGATTTAGTTTTGCTTCTTGCCCTGACTCTAGTAGCGGTTTATGGTTTTGCCTTGATTCCGTTTAGAGCAGTATTGTTGGTTGACTACCCAGTGCTCTATACGGTACTTAACGGCTCTAATTTTTCCTTGCTTGCACATGGGGCAAACCATTCAAATTCATTTGGATTTCTAGCTTTAATGATATTTGTGGCAGCGATTAGTGCAATTAAATTTATCCCCTTGTACTACTTATTAGGGCGTCATTGGGGGCAAGCATTTATTGAAATGTCTTTTCCTAAGCGCGTCCCACTTTGGTTTAGAAAACTAGAAAACTTCATCAATCGGCACACCATTATTGCCTTAGCTTTAGCTTTTATTCCGTTTTCACCAATCCCCGCAACTATCATTTTGGCTATTGCAGGAATTCAAAAAGTTTCATTCTGGAAGATTTTTGGTGCAACCTTTATTTTTCTTGCCCTACAAAAAACTTTCTACGTTTACCTTGGAGTAACTTTTGGTACGGTTGTGCAAAGTACTTTAATGATGATTGATCGCTACGTTCTTTGGGCAACTTTAGCTTTAATTGTTTGGTTAATTATTAGCATGAATTATTCCGGGAAAAAGAAGCCAAAGCGGGTGGATTCTTAATCAGGCATTAGGAGCAGATGGGTTCGAGTGCAGATGCCCTCGGGCGCAAATCACCCTCTTAATCTGAATCGAGTTTAATTCGAGTTCAGATTAAGAGGGTGATTCGGCGTGGATGCTTATCCATTTCCAGTAGTAGTTCCTCCAGTTCCGGAATCAGGAGTCGGAGTTGGTTCCGGGGTCGGAGTCGTATCCTGAGTTGGTTCTGGAGTTGGTTCAGGTCCAGCAGAAACCACTAGTTTCACTCGTGAATTATTTTGAATTTTCCCGGCTAGTGGTTCTTGGCGAATTACTGTGCCTTGAGGCTGATCACTGTATTCACTAGTGGTGTCATACGACAAGCTTAAAGCACTGAGTTCATTTACAGCCGAGTCAAGGACTGCACCGACAAGGTTCGGTAAAGTAACTTGGCCGGTTGCAACCACAAGGCTCACGCTTGTTCCCTTATCAACCATGGTATTGGTGGCTGGAGTTGAGCCGAAAACAATACCGGCTTCTTGACCTGGTTCATCAACGCGCTCAATTGATCCAGCAACCAATCCGGCGTTTTCAAGCTGGAGTCGGGCGTTTGCTTCGGTCATTCCAGTAATATCAGGAACAGCTACCTGGCCTTTTCCGGCCGAGAAGTGAACAGTCACAAGTGAATCTTTATCCACTTGCGTGCCGACTTTCGGATCTGAAGAAACGAACATTCCTTCAGGGATTGTGTCATCTTCAACAGGATCACCGAGGCGGAACTTTAACCCAGCATCTTCAAGTAGCTGCCGAGCCTGAGTTTGATCAGTATTAGTTAAATCTGGAACTTCCACCGTTTCAACAACTGGAGCAGAAGGTTCGCTGGAGAAGACACCAGAATAAATAATTGCCAAAACTGTTCCACTAAGGAGAAGTGCGATAATTGCAATCCAGAGCAGTAAGTAGTTCTTCTTCTTTGGCTGCACTGGTGTAATCCCGGTTTGAGTAGCCGTGTTATAGCCAGCATCAGCAGGATTAAAAATGGTGGTTGCGGCAACCGTTGGCGCTGTTTCTTCAGGGGTTACCTGTGGTGTTGGGATTACCCGAGTTTGCCAAGCGTTTATCTGCGGTGCCGAAATTTCACCTCCACGCATCGCCGTCATTAAATCTTGGCGCATTTCTGCCGCGGTTTGATAACGCGATTCGCGGCGCTTTGCCAAAGATTTCATAACTGCGCGATCAATTGCATTCGGAATATCTGGGGCGATTGATGATGGCGGTTTTGGTGCCTCTGAAACATGTTGGTATGCAACTGCTACTGCAGAATCACCCTGGAACGGAGGTTTCCCGGTGAGGAGCTCATAAAGGAGACATCCGGTGGAATATAGATCTGATCGTGCATCAACAACTTCTCCACGAGCTTGCTCAGGAGAAAGGTACTGTGCAGTGCCAACAACTGAATTAGTAGAAGTCATGGTGGCTGCAGAATCTGCAATTGCCCGGGCAATGCCGAAATCCATAACTTTAATCTTGCCATCTGCAGTCATCATGATATTGCCAGGCTTAATATCGCGGTGAATGATGCCTTCTTGATGGGAATACTCAAGGGCGGAGAGGACTCCCGCAATAATTTGGATTGACTCATCGATTGGGAGAGCTTCACCGTTGGCTAATAATTTTGAAACTGTTTGCCCACGAACATATTCCATCACAATGTATGGGAGGGCTACTGTTCGTCCGGTAGCGGTCTCAATTTGTTCTTCACCAGTGTCATAAACAGAGACGATTGCAGGATGATTTAATGCGGCAGCAGACTGGGCCTCGCGCCGGAAACGTGCGAGAAAGGTTGGATCTGCGGCAAGGTCAGCACGAAGCACCTTAATCGCTACAGTTCGTGAAAGCCGAGTATCGTAGCCAATATGGACTTGAGCCATTCCGCCACGGCCAATTAAATCACCGATTTCATAGCGGGAACCAAGAATTCTTGGAATTTCACTCATAGTTCAATTACTCCTTTGCGTGCTTCGCGATGCACAGTGTCTTTAGCAATCATGCCAAAATCTGCTGCGGTTTTGCTCCTTTGAAAGGTTGCAGTTGGGTTACAAATCATTTATTCACCACCGCCGAGATTACTTTTTGGGTAATTTCACCAGCAGCGCCTGAACCAAGACCACCGTTTTCCACAAAAACAGCAACTGCAATTTTGGGTTCAGAGCTTGCATCAAATGCAATTAGCCACGAGTGTGGGTCACCTTCGCTAAGCTGTGCGGTTCCAGTTTTCCCAGCAAGTTCAACTCCGGGAACAGCGAGGCGACTTAAAGTTGGAGTTTTCATAACGTCGATCATCATTGCGCGAAGTTGCGATGCGACCTCTGAACTCATTGCTCTATTGAAAGCTTTCGGCTTTGTCTGTGAAATTACCTCTAAATCGGCAGTGAGAGTCTGATCAACAAGGTACGGAGTCATTACTACGCCGTCATTTGCCACAGCTGCAGCGACCATTGCCATTTGGAGTGGGCTAACCTGAATATCTTTTTGCCCAAAAGAGTCCATCGCTAAAGCTGGTGTATCGGCAGGTTGTGGGAATAATGAAGGAGCAACTCGCATTGGGATTTTGAATTCTTCATGAAATCCAAAGGCTTCGGCTTTGGCAATCATTGTTTCGGCACCAAGATTTGTGCCAGCTATTGCAAACGGAGTGTTACATGATTCCGTGAATGCAGTGCGAAGAGTGGTTTTTCCAGAACCGTCACCGCAGACGCCGTTAGAGTTTCCGATTTCGAAGCTTGTTCCCGGAGGTGCCCATTTAGTTGGAGCCTCAATTTCTGTTTCGGGAGTAATCCCGGATTCCAACATGGCAGCTGCGGTAATTACTTTAAAAATTGATCCAGGGGGATAAAGATCTCCACCTGCTGCACGGTTTAAGGTTGGCTTATCAGTATTAGCGTTTAATGCGTCCCAGGCGTTCCGTGCAGTTTGCACATCGTGATTGGCAATTTCGTTTGGATCAAAGCTTGGGCTAGACACAAGTGCGAGAATCTTGCCCGTACTTGGTTCAATAGCGGCCACAGCACCTTTTCTTCCAGAAAGGGCTTCATAGGCTGCTTGCTGTGCTGCTGCATCTAAGGTCAGTGCAATTGCTCCACCTTGACGAGATTCTCCAGTGAGAGATTCCCCGATTTGGTGAACAGCGAGTGAAGAATCTGTGCCCCCAAGAATCTTATTCATGGAGCGTTCTAGCCCGGTCATCGCGTTATAAACCACGGAAAAATATCCGGTTACAGTGGCATATACTGGGCCGTTCAGGTAAGTTCGCTGGTATTTATAGGTTCCATCAGTAGGAACAGAGGTCACGATGGCGTCGCCGGCAACAATAATTGGTCCGCGGTTTACACCATATTCACGGTAAAGAGTGCGAACATTTCGCGCGTCACTATTAAGTGAATCCGCAGCAAAAAATTGAATATAGCTTAAAGCTGCAAATAAGGTTGCAAACATGACGATGATGACTAAACTGAGTCGGCGCATTGGTTGATTCATAGTTTCACCACCTCAGTTGGGTGTTCATCGAGCTCTGGAATTTGGTGAGCAGCAGTTTTTGGTTCTGGTTGAGAATCATCTGCTAGTAAATCAGAAATTTCGGCAGTTGTAATTTCAGAAAATGAACCTGTTTCAATTTCTTCGGGGCGGCGAGCTGCATTAGAAAGACGAAGTAAAAATCCGATAATAATCCAGTTCGCAAGCAGTGATGAGCCACCAAGGGCAAGGAATGGGAGTGCGAGCCCGGTAAGGGGAATAATTCGAGTCACTCCGCCAACGATTACAAAGCATTGCAGGGAAATCACCGCGGCAAAGCCAGTGGCGAGAAGTTTTCCGAAGCCGTCGCGTAAATCAATGCCGGTTTTTAGCGCTCGCAAAATTAAAATCAGATAGAGGCACAAAATTGCGGTTGCGCCAATCAGACCAAGTTCTTCGGCAATTGAGGCAATTACAAAATCTGAGTTTGCCGCAAAGGAATTAGTCGGGTATCCCTCGCCAAGGAAGGTGCCGAATAGTCCTCCAGAAGCCATTCCGAACCAGCCCTGAACTAGCTGGTAGGAACCATAAGCGGCGTTGTAGACGTCGTCGTCAAAAGCATGTAACCAGCTGGCGAATCGCGACTGGATATGCGGCATAACCTGTAGTAGCAGGAAAACACCAGCGACTGAAAGGAGTCCGCCAATAATAATCCAGGAAGTGCGTTCGGTGGCCACGTATAGCATTGCCACGAACATCCCGAAAAAGAGCAGGGCAGTGCCGAAGTCTTTTTCGAAGGCGAGCACTCCAAGGCAGACGAGCCAGGCAACCAGAATTGGGGCCAGATGCCGAGCTTGTGGAAGCTGTATCCCGAGGAATTTCTTACCGGCAAGGGCAAGGTTATCGCGTTGGGTTACTAAATATCCGGAGAAGAAAATAACGAAACAGATTTTCGCGATTTCAGCTGGCTGGAAAGAGAACCCAAAGAGCCGAATCCAGATTTGTGCTCCGTAAACTTCTCGGCCAAGCCCAGGAACTAATGGCAATATCAACATGATAAAACCGACGATGAGCGAGATATAAGTAAATTTCCGAATCTGCCGATGGTCGCGGAAGATTAACAAGGTCGCAATCGCGAGTACGATTCCCCCGATACTGAGAAGTAGTTGCCCGGAAAGTTCAGCTGATTTTCCTTTTGCAAGCAGAGAAAAATCAATGCGGTGAATGATAACCAAACCAATCCCGTTAAGGAGCACAGCAATTGGGAAAATAATTGGGTCAGCCCACGGTGCAAGGCGGCGAATTAAGAAATGCGCAATAAAAACTATGGCGATAACAGCTCCAGCATTGCGAATAAACGCAGGAGTTAGTGAGAACTGGGAGCGGTCAGCCACAAAGGCTACGTCAACAAGAATCCAACCTAAGACTGAGATTGCGCACGCGAAAAGTAATAGCGCAAATTCTTGCCAGGTTCCTTTCGGGCGAGAAAATCGAGCTGTTTGATTCATGGGGTGCTCGATTCAGTTTCAGTGGTGCTGCTATTTGTGCCTGTATCGTTAGTGTTTGAATCTGTGGTGGAATTTTGCGATTCAGTTTCGATTTCGACGCTAACTATATGCTCGCGCAGATTTTCAACCACAGCTTCTGCTTCAGCCAGACTTCCTCTAGTTATTGGGTTGGCTAAACGATCTTGCACAAAATTTGATAAATCAGAAACTTCAAGATCAGTGACCGAATGTAGTTTGTGGAAACTTAATGGCCCGAGAGTTTGGGGAACGCCTTGATATATTGCTACTTTTCCGTTTAAGGGAGTGACGTAGTAGCGAGTCTGCGTCCACGAATATCCGGCTAATACACCGCCAACTAAGACGGCGAGAATCCCTAGGGTGGCCATAATTTTTGCCAGTGGACGACTCCGAGTAGGAGCTACCTCCGAGGAATCTTTGATGTTATTTTCATGTTCGGCATCTTCTGAAGTTGCAGAAATATTTAGTGACGTCGTGCCGGTATTCGCGGTTTCAGTTTCAAAAGATTCTTCCTGAGCCACGTCGTCGATCCGATAACGCGGTTCAAGATTTCGAGTTTTTGCGGCACCAACTGTAATTGCTTCAGATGCTTTAATTGCTGCAGAGTCGACGACGTCGGCTAAAACTACAGTTACGTTATCGGGAGCTCCTCCAGCGAGTGCAAGGCCAATTAGTTCCTGCGCACATTCTTCAAGGTCTGGATTTGAATTCAAAATATGGGCGATATTTTCTTCGCTCACAACTCCAAAAAGACCATCTGAACAGAGTAGCCAACGATCTCCGAGAACTGCTTCACGAATTGATTCATCAAGTTCGAGTGGTTCAGGATTATCTCCGAGCGCGCGTGTAATCATATTTCGCTTCGGATGGGAGGCAGCTTCTTCGGCCGTGATTTGACCAGTATCTACCAACATTTGAACTAAAGTATGATCATGCGTGACTTGGGTCAGGCGCGATTTTCGTAAAAGATAGGCGCGTGAATCTCCAATATGAACCATCGCAATTTTATCTGCTGAACGAAGTAGGGCAATGCATGTTGTGCCCATACCTTTCATTTCAGGATTTTCAATAGCTCGTAAAATTAAATCTTGATGAGCGTTATTTAGACTCGCACGAAGATTTGGAAGTAATTCAGCGAGTGGATACTGATAATCAAGTTTTTTTAGGTGCGCTACCGCAACTGCAGATGCAGTATCTCCGGCAGCTGCTCCACCCATCCCGTCAGCAAGAACAAGGATATTTTCTGAAGCAAAACCAGAGTCTTGATTCATTTTTCGAACCAAGCCAATATCAGAGCTTGCTGCAAATTTTAAAGTAAGACTCATATTGCAAGCTCCAAAGTGGTTTTCCCAATAGTTACCGGAACACCGGGAGAAAGTGGCTGTGTATGGAAGAGGCGTTCGTTTCCAATCCAAGTTCCATTAGTTGAGCTCAAATCTTCCACAAAAACTTGCCCGCCCTGCTGGAAGAACCGAGCATGCCGCGCGGAGGCATATCCATCATCAAGTACGAGAGCCGAATCAGGGGAACGCCCTACCAAGACACTGCCTGAATTTAAGGAAATTGTTGTTCCGGTTAGTGGGCCGTGAGTTACCACAAGATACGGTTGGGCACGGTATGCGGCAGAACCTGCACTCGTAATTTGGCTTTGAGAAGTGTCTGATTGTGGCGTATGTGGGGTTGGGGAAGGGGGAGAGCTTGGTGCTGTGGTGAGTACATTTGCTGCTGCCTTGTTGCGGGCAGAACGTTTCCGTGAACGCTTCATGTTATCGTGATTCACGTCGTTTATTACTGTTTTCATTACTGCAAGAATCAAGATCCAGAGCAGAATTAAAAACCCATAGCGAAGTAAAGTGATGACTAATGTACTCATGATTTACCTGCTTAATCTGCTGAATGCGTCCAGAACATAATCTTGGTGTGCCCGATGGTGATTGTGTTTCCGTCTACTAGTGTTGCAGCAGAAATTCGGTGCCCCTCTACGAAACTACCGTTAGTAGTTTCAAGATCTGTTGCGATGACTCCATTTGGAGTGATCCGAAGTTCAAGATGACGTCGAGAAATACCGGAGTCGTCCACAGTAATATCACAAGCAGAGCCGCGGCCGATTACTGTTACGGCACCAGTTAAAATGTATTTTTCCGTACCGTTTATTTCAATAATTGGATGCTGTTCCGTGGCTACATCTCCTGTTGCTGGGGCGACAGCACCACGTTTTGAAGTTCCAAGAACAGTGATTTTTCCCTTCGGGAGTGAAGCATTAGCTTCGAAAGTGATTACAATCGGCCCGAGGAAGGTGTAGCGCTGTTCTTGTGCATAGGATTTGGCTACATCCGCAAGTTCTTCAGCTAGTTCAATTTCGCCCCATTCAGCAATTTTGGGGAAATCAGCTTCCGAAAGTGAAATTTTGAATTGATTTGGAACGATGATGCGAGTCTGAGAAATTGGCTTTGCTCGATCATCCATCGATTTTTTAATTCCCGTAGCAAGCTCAACTGGTTTTAAGTCAGAGCGGAAAGCGCGAGAAAAGAGGTTATCTACTGCGTTTTCTACACTGCGCTCAATGCGTTCGAACGCGCCCATGGAAACCTCCGAAAAATGTTTTGTAAACGCAGGTGTTCTTAGAGAGGCTACCCGTATTTACATTTTGTTTACGTAGTGTCACATTAATGCACAAAGAGTCTCCGGCATTAATTTAATTGTAGCTTTTGTTAATTTTACGTTGTTTCCGTGTTGGAGTGTAGTACCTTTACCTGTTGGCTGATTTGGCTGGAAGGTAATGTTGGGTTAAGGATTGGCTGTTGAGGGTTGATTTGCAGAGATAGCTCAGGTTAGTTGGAGTCTTTCTTGCACCGAAGAGAGCTAGTGAGTAAGCTATTTTTTGCTTTCAACATATTTTGTGTTTCCGCGGATTTTTGTCTTTTTGAAGTTGCGGGAATTAGCAAAAATAGTTGTGCACTGCTCGAGTGGCGGAATTGGTAGACGCGCACGGTTCAGGTCCGTGTGCCTTCACGGGCGTAGGGGTTCGAGTCCCCTTTCGAGCACTACTGGTAAAACCTTGGACTTAAGCGTCTGAGGTTTTAATTTCCAATGGCACCGTAAGGCCTAGAAAATAGGCCACTAAGAACTCCTTGAGCCCTATTTTTGTTCATGGTTCTTATAGCAAAGGGCCCCTCGATTCGAAGTTCGAGGGGCCCTTTTGTGAGCTATTGGCTCACCCTAGATGCGGGTTATGCCTTTTGTTTGCGATTGCGCACACTCATGGTGGCGCCGGCAACAAGCAATAATCCTGCAAGTGCGAGAGCGTTAGTGGTCTCAGCACCTGTGTGTGCCAGCTTGCCGGACTTGGAAACCTTAACGGTTGCCGAGCTTGGATCGCTGGTCACTGGAGGAGTCTTACCGTTTCCACCAGGTACTTCGCCGGTTGCGACTGCGGTGTTGTCAATGGCAACGCCTGCATCGATGTCTGCCTTTACAACTGTGTAGATCGCAGTACAGGTGATTGATTCACCTGGTGCGAGGACCACATTCTCTGGGCAAACCGGAACAGGAAGTGCGCCCTTACCAGTGAAGGCAGTTTCCGAAACGGTAATGTTTTCCAAGTTGGTGTTACCGGTGTTCGTTACCTTGAAGCTGTAGTCAATCTTTTCGCCAACCTTATTCACCATGGTCTGCTTTGCGGTCTTGACCAAAGAGATACCCGGCTTAATGGTTAGTGGGATTTCTACCTCATCAGTCTTTGGTGCCGGTGGTGGCACGTTATCTGATGGATCCTCTGGAGTCGGATCAACAGGTACTACTGATGCTTCAGCAGCATTAACGACCTTACCAGCAGCGAAATCTGCTTCGGTAAGAACATAAGTTGCGGTTGCAGTCTTTGATTCACCCACAGCGAGGGTACGATCTGCTGGGTAGGTTAGCTTAGAAAGGCCTGGTAGCGGATCGTTGATCTCGAAGGTTGAGAGCGTCATGTTTCCAGTGTTTGTTACCTTGAAATTATAGGTAACGGTGTCCCCAACTTTAGCGTCAGCGAACTTGAAGTTTGTTGACTTGTCGAAGTCGAAATCAGGGTTTGGTGTTAGAACGATGTTTTCGTCATCGGTCTTTGGTGCCGGTGGTGGCACGTTATCTGATGGATCCTCTGGGGTTGGGTCAACAGGAACAACGTTTGCGGTTGCGGTGTTAACTACCTGGCCGGCTACGACGTCTTTATCGGTGAGTACGTAGGTTGCGGTTGCTTCCTTGCTTTCACCGACGGCGAGGGTCCGATTTGCTGGGTAGGTGATCTCAGAGAGGCCTGGTAGCGGATCGTTGATCTCGAAGGTCGAGAGTGTGATATTACCGGTGTTCGTTACCTTGAAGACGTAGGTGATTACATCTCCGGCTTTAGCTGTCTTTGGATCGTAAGCAGCCTTGTCCTTGATGTACTTATCGAAGTCGAAAGCAGGGTCTGCAGTAACAACGATGGTTTCCGAGTCAGGGTCTGACGTTGGGTTCGGAGGAAGTTCATCCGTCTTATCGTTAGGAGTTGGATCAACTGGCACACCGGTTGCAGTTGCAGTGTTTACAATCTCGCCGGCTACGACGTCTTTATCCGTGAGTACGTAGGTTGCGGTTGCGCTCTTTGATTCACCCACAGCGAGGGTGCGATCTGCTGGGTAGGTGATCTCAGAGAGGCCTGGTAGCGGGTCGTTCACGGTAAAGGTTTCGAGAGCGATATTACCGGTGTTGGTTACTGTGAAGGTGTAAGTAACAGTGTCACCAACCTTGGCAGTGGTTGCATCGAAGTCAGTCGACTTATCGAGCGCGATAGCCGGTTTCGGACATTCGATGGTTAGTGCTGCGTCGTCGCGTGATGCATCATTAGGGTTGACCACTGAGTCGTAAGCAGCAACTTGGTTAAGAATCGGTGTGTTTGTCTCGCAGAGGCCGGTACCAAGAGCCTTAAGTGCAGAAAGCTGCTTTACCTTAGCCTTGAAGACGTAAGTGTCTTTCTGGCCAGGGGTAAGGCCGCCAACAGGAAGTTTAGTAGTGTTGGTTGGGTCCTTTGGAAGAACTCGACCGATGTTGGTCCCGTTAACGTAGTCAGGTGTGCCGGTAACGGTGTCGTTACCGCCGGTAATCTTGTAGTCTTTACCAACGCGGAAAACGCGGAACTTGCCATCAACAACTTCTACCTTAGTTCCCGCGGTTGCCAGAGCACTAGTACCAC
>JAXFDG010000063.1:0-11290 GCA_034173665.1 Arcanobacterium sp. | reverse complement strand
CTTATCGTTGATGTTCAGCCAACATTCTGTGAGGGCGGCTCATTGCCGGTTACCGGCGGGAATCTAACAGCACAGCGGATTCAGGCATTTGTTAGCGCTAACGAAGAAGCCTACGAACTTATCGTCACTACCCAAGATTGGCATATTGATCCTGGCACACATTTCTCTGAAACCCCTGATTTTATTGACACTTGGCCTCCACATGGAGTCGCCGGAACAGTCGAAGCCGATTTACACCCAGAACTTCTCGATATTCGAATCGACGAATCAGTGAAGAAAGGCCAATACTCCGCTGCTTATTCGGGATTTGAAGGCACTAATGATGATGGACTCACCCTTGAAGAAATTTTACGTGAAGCCGATATCACTGACCTTGATGTAGTCGGCATAGCTGAGTCTCATTGTGTTCGCGACACTGCTTTAAGTGCGCGCAAGCTCGGATGGCC
Organism: Arcanobacterium sp.; assembly: GCA_034173665.1. Taxonomy (GTDB): domain Bacteria; phylum Actinomycetota; class Actinomycetes; order Actinomycetales; family Actinomycetaceae; genus Arcanobacterium_A. Next base: position 10,844 of record JAXFDG010000063.1, on the reverse strand, counting down.
AGTGCGCGTATTTAGCGATTTAACAGTCCCAGTTAGTGCCGAATTAGGGCAATTAGCCCGTGAAACTATGACGGAATCTGGCGTCGAACAACTTGATTCCACTGAAGTTTTTGGCACTTACCCCGGAGCCTTTGAAGATTTCCAAAATTCTGCAAGCACTCATGGTGTCAATGGTTTCACTGACTCCGACGATGATTTCACTCATTCAGAAACTCACACTAGCTCTCGGTTAGACGCTGAAACTTGGGATGATGATTCTTGGGAAGATGACGACTATGCAGACTCAAATTGGGATGCTGACGACGCTGCTTGGAGAGATACAGATGATTGGAACACCAACGAATCTGGTCTAAACGAATGGGACACCTCAGATTCTTGGAAAGACGGCGATGAGTGGGATGAACCGAGCTCATCGGATAGTGAAGACTACTCCAGCACCTCCCAACAAACAACTCAAAGTTCTCATTCAACAACATCAAAAAATACGGCAACCGCCGAAGTGCTCACTGATGAGCTTGCCGATATTGATTTATCTGAATTCGGCATCGACGATGAGCTTCCTGATTTCGCAGAATTAGACGGAATGGACTTTGGCGAAGATTTTGACGATTCAGATTTTGACTTTTCTGATATCGACGATTCCCGCTTCTAGTATTTATTTCCACTTCCAGCACTGTGTTCAAGGTACTTTCGATAAAGTTCATTGGCACGCAAACCTTCACGCTTTGCCACGTGTGCCGCAGCAGCTTTCGCCCGAACCCCAAGTTCTACTAGTTCTACCACTTCAGGAAGAAACGCGGCGACGGCGTCGACCATTCGCGGGTTCGCACCAGAAACTACGATGACAATCTCTCCAAGGATTTCACGTGTTTGCGCCCAAACAGAAAGTTCTGCAAGAGAACCTCGTTTCACTTCTTCGTAAGTTTTCGTTAGCTCTCGGCAGACTGCAGCTTCTCGTTCATCACCAAAAGTTGCTGCCATAGTCTGCAAAGTTGCAGCTAGACGCCGCGGAGATTCAAAGAAAATTAAAGTCCGTTCATCATCTGCAAGACTTCCAAAAATTTGCAGTTGCTCACCAGTTTTCCGTGGAGCGAAGCCTTCAAAACTAAAACGGTTGGTAGCTAATCCAGAAATTGCCAAAGCTGTTAAAACCGCTGACGGACCCGGAATCACAGTGATTGGAACCTGCTGTTCTTGTGCAAGATTCGCCAATCTATAACCCGGGTCAGAGACAGAGGGCATTCCAGCATCGCTCACGACCACAATCTGCGCACCTAAACTTGCTTGCGCCACTAATTCCGGAGCAAGCTGTGCTTCATTATGGTCATGAAACGCAATGATTTTTGCAGTTGGATGCAAATCTAAGCGGGAGCAAAGATTGCGTAGACGGCGTGTGTCCTCTGCAGCAATTAAATCCGCAGACTCTATTGCCTGGCGCAAACGTAAAGAGGCATCACCATCATTCCCAAGTGGAGTAGCCGCCAAAATAATCATGGCACTATCCTACGATTAGTTTGCAGAGTCCTTAAAATTATTATGCGGAGCCTGCGTCCATGACCGATTACGTTTCCGGTTATTTTACGGATAATTCCACTCGTTACGCTTTTAAACTCATTGCAATTTTGGATTCATTCACAGGAGTTTTTACAGTACGTCCTTTGAAATCCTCCATAGTTGCATTAATTCCGAAAATCTCTAAAACTCGGTCAACCAGCGGAACTGGGAATGGATGCATTAACTGCACAAGACGAACAATTGGCGGGTTCACTTTCATCTGCGTCCCCTTCTCAATTGCATCGAGGATCTGTTTTGCCACTGCTTCTTGCTCCAGTATCGGCAACAGGAGTGAGAATTTAGTCTTTACGCCTTCAAACATTCCAGTATTAATGTAATAAGGGCAATACAACAACGTATGCACATTTGACCCACGATGTCGCAACTCTGCTCGAAGAGACTGGGCAAACCCCACTGCCCCAAACTTTGAAGCATTATAATCAGACTGCTTTGCCACCCCAACGAGTCCCGCTGCTGAAGCGATAGTTACAATTGAACCTCGATCACGGCGCAACATCCCCGGCAAGAACTCCCGCACGGTCCGGAAAAGGGACAGCGTATTCACGTTCAGAGTCCGGAAAATTTCTTCTTCACCAAGTTCAAGAAGCGGCTTTCCGTTTACAACTCCGGCATTATTGATGAGAATATCAACTTCCCCAAACTCTGCCCGAACCTCCGCTGCAGCCTTTGCAACCGATTCCGAATCTCCCACATCTACACTGTAGAATTTCGCGACGGTAGCAGGATTAGCAGCTTTAATCGCTGCCACCGTAGCTTCGCCAGCAGCAACTGAGCGATTCCAAATAATTATCGCTGTGGCACCTCTTTTCGCGGCGCCAATAGCCATTAACTTTCCGATTCCCGAGCCTCCGCCCGTAATCAAAATTGTTGATTCTGAAATTTTTACTGCAGGCGGACGGCGGAGAAACATGATTTACCTCGACTCTGACTTAAATATGTAACTTATGCTGCACTTTCAGATACGCGGTCAGAGCGGTAGCCCAAAGTTTCTCCCCAACTTGTTCCGGTGCAGCGATATGCATCAATCGCTGTGTAGCAACAGTCTGTACGTCGGTGTACTTAATGATGCCTTCCGGACCATGACGGTGACTCATTCCAGAATCTTTAAAGCCACCACTCGGAGCATGAATTGAACCCCAAGCTGCGGCGTATCCGTCATTAATATTAACCGTCCCAGTATGGAAACGTTTGGCTAATTCGCGAGCTACTTTCAAATCTCCCGACCAAATCCCGCCATTTAGACCGTAATTTAATGAATTAATAAGACTTACGGCCTCATCATCGGAGCTTACTTTGTACAAAGAGACCATTGGGCCGAAGGTTTCTTCACTATAAATCAACATCTCTGGAGTTACATCGGTAAGTACAGTCGGACGGAAAGCACGTTTAGCAATAGCGGTATCAAAATATCCGCCAGCAAGTACCTTTGCCCCCTTTGCCTTCGCATCTTCAAGATGCTCAGTAATCTTCGCCACCTGAGCATCAGAGATTAATGGACCCATATCATTGTCCCAGTCGTAAGTCACGGCAAGTTGTAAATCTTCAGTAACTTTTACAAACTCTGGCACGAACTCATCCCAGATATCTTCATGAATATAAATTCGTTCCATAGAGATACACAGTTGGCCTGAAGACGCGAAAGAAGCTTTTGCCACGCCACGAGCAGCTCGCTTCACTGGCGCATCGGCACGAACAATCATTCCATTCTTTCCACCAAGCTCTGCGGAAAAACCAATTAAATTCCGTCCCGCTTTCTCAGCAATAATTCGCCCAGTGGCAGTAGAGCCAGTAAACATCATGTAATTTGCATTAGCAATCATCGGATCACCAAGTTTTGCACCCGAGCCAATCACTACTTGGAACACATCTTCCGGAAGCCCCGCCTTCAACAGAAGGCTCCGAACCGCGAGTGCAGTATATGGAGTTAATGAATCCGGCTTAAGCACAACTGCATTACCTGCCATCAAAGCTGCGACCGCATCCGAAAATCCCATTGCTAACGGATAATTCCATGGGGAGATAATCCCGACAACGCCTTTGGGAACATGATGCACCTGAGTTTGAGTTAATCCAATTACAGCTCCCGGCACACGACGAGTCCGTAAAATTTTCTGCGCATTATTTGCGTAATAACGTGAATTCATAATCACGTCATAAAATTCTTCAAATGCTGAGCTTCGGGCTTTTCCATTTTCCCACTGCACTAAATCAAGCAGTTCATCACGGTGAGCAAAAGCTTCATCGACAAAACGTAAAATCACTCGTTTCCGCTCAGCATAACCAACACCAGCCCAACGAGCCCCAGCTTCGCGCGCACGCTCGAAAATAACCGGGATTTCCGCAATATCAACTTCTGGTAGTTCGCCAATAATCGAATCAGTAAGGGCGGCTCGTTTCGTTACGGTTTTTTGCGATCCGGTGGCTCCACTTGCACAGAGCACCGCTGGATTTGGCGCAAGTATTGCAAGAGAAGCACGTCCGCGCGCATCAAGCGCCTCAATATGATTACCAGTATTTGCAGTATTATGTATCTCGGTCATAAGTCCTATTCTGCACCTAATTTCAAATTCCCGCATCCGAATTGAGAAAGAAATCATCTCAATTTCAAAATAAGTTTTTAAAACAATACAGACTTTAGTCCCGGAACAAGGTAAGCTTAAAGTAAACTTAATCAAAAGGACTCCGAGATTAACTCTCGTAACTCTTGCTTTTCACTAAAAAGCAGAAACCGCAAAGACGCAAGGAGTAAATATGTCTGATCTCAAGATGGTTTTCCACGTAAATGAAAATGACCGCTGGCCATTCACTATTCGCTCCGTCCGAAATCTCGTGCGTTCCCAAGAAAAAGGAACAGCTGTGGTCGTCGCCAATGGTGGAGCAGTACGCTCCTTCTCCCAACTCGAAGCCGAACCAATGCGTTTTGCAAAAATTAAGGAACTCGTAGATGAAGGAGTTCGTTTCGTTCTTTGTGAAATCGCGATGGAAGAGCGTCAAATCAAACCCGAACTTGTGCCAGATTATGTTGAGATAGTTCCAGCCGGAATCGTTGAAATCGCAAAACTCCAAAGTGCCGGATACGGATACGTAAAAGCTTAAGATTATTCCTAAGATCAAACCATTCCAAGGAAGCGTCACCCAAATGAAAATTCAACGTATCAAAACCGGAGATACTGAACTCGCACATTACATTTGGAACCCATTTACTGCCGAAGATTTATCAAGCACAGCTCCGAACCAAATTAAAACCCCAAAAGGAATTGTGCAACTTTCTCATGGTATGGCAGAACACTTAAGCCGATATCAAAAACTAGCCGAATACCTAAATTCCCTTGGGTTCATTGTGCATGGAGCCGACCACCGTGGACATGGCAAATCCCTTGAACCCGGGCAAGCTCGAGGCGACTTTGGCCATAATGCAACTTGGAATGATGTGGTTGAGGATTTACATCAAGTTCGTCAAAGCTTTACAAATTCATATCCCGAACTCCCATACTATATCCTCGGACATTCAATGGGTTCCTTTATTTTGCGAAACTATCTTGCAAAATATGGGTCCGGTCTCAGCGGGGCAATTATTGTCGGCACCGGAACTTGGCCTGGAATAATCGGCGAAAGCGGCTTAGTTCTGGCTACTATCTTAAGCAAAATCTCCCCACTGAGTCCCGCAAAATTCTTAAATACACTTGCTTTTTCTGGTTACAACAAAGGATTTGAGAAAAGAACTAATTTCGACTGGCTCAGCCGTGACCAAAAAATAGTAGACGCATATATCGCTGACCCACTATGCGGATTCCTGCCCCCAAATCGTTTCTTCCGTGAAATCTTTGATTTATTAAAGACGGCGAACGCTCCCGAAACTTTCAAACTCCCAACCGATATTCCACTCTTCATTATCTCCGGCAGTCTTGACCCAGTTGGAGGAGAAACCGCTGTACAGAAAATTGCTGAACAATATCGGAATGCTGGCGTATCAGCAGTTGAACATCGCAGCTACGCATCTGGAAGACATGAGATTCTAAATGAGTTAAATTATTTAGAAGTATTTTCAGACATTGGAAACTGGTTGCAAAAGTGTCAATAACAAAACAAGAACCGGCAACACGGGCGTGGATTTCCGCAATCCTCGCCCATTTTTTATGGGGATTATTTCCTTTATATTTCGTTTTCTTAAATAGTGTCGGACCTTTAGAAGTAATTGTTTTCCGCTGTATTTTCTCCGCAATCTTTTGCTGCGGAATTTTAATTCTGACTAAACAAGTAAATCAATTACTCCAACTTTGCAAAAATCGCACAATAGTAATCCGCCTTGCGATTGCCGGAACCCTCATCATTATTAACTGGACTGCGTATATCTACGCCGTACAAACTGATCGCACTGTAGATGCGGCACTCGGATATTTCATGAATCCAGTACTGACCGTGGCTCTTGCAATGATTGTTCTAAAAGAACGACTCAGCAGGTTCCAAACTCTTGCCGTCACCCTTGGTATTACGGCAGTTATTTACTTATTAGCCACTCTCGGCACAGTCCCCTGGATTTCTCTCGTTCTCGCCGGAAGTTTCGGATTCTATGGATTAGTGAAAAAACGTATTGCAAAACAAGTACCCGCAGTTCCCGGTTTAGTTCTAGAAAACCTTGCAGTCACCCCAATCCTTCTCGGCTATTGGATCTATCTTTTCCTCACCAATCAAAGTTCACTGCAAGATCAAACCGTAACTCACGCAGCAAATATTCCAGTAATGATACTTTTACTTATTGGTTCAGGAATTTTAACCGCAATCCCACTATTACTATTTGCAAAAGCAGCTCATGGTCTTCCCCTCGGGATTCTCGGATTAATTCAATACCTTAGTCCAATCATGCAAATGCTTATCGGCGTATTAATATTCCACGAACACCTTCCATCTGAAAGATGGATAGCTACTGGCATCGTCTGGCTCGCACTTATTGCTCTTTCCGTAGACGGAATTTCTACAATGCGAAAAAATATTAAACAAAAGTGACTTAAAATTACTTCGGAGAAGAGGGAAAGGAACACTCATGCAAAAAATTGGGTTTGACCGGGAAAAATATATCGCGATGCAATCAGAGCATATTGCCAAACGTCGCGATAGCATCGGTGGAAAACTCTATTTAGAAATGGGCGGGAAGTTGTTTGACGATATGCACGCCTCGCGAGTTCTTCCCGGCTTCACTCCCGATAATAAAATCGTGATGCTCGAACAACTTAAAGACGAGCTCGAAATTATAGTGGTTGTTAACGCCATGGATCTTGAACGGCAAAAAGTTCGCGCAGACTTAGGGATTTCATATGAAGATGATGTTCTCCGTTTAGTTGACGCTTTCCGTGAAAATGGCTTCTTAGTAGAAAACGTTGTGCTTACTCGCGCAGATGTTGAAAGTAAAATTTCCCAAGAATTTCGCCAACGTCTCGAAAAACTTGGATTAAAAGTTTCGCAACATTACACAATCCCTGGTTACCCAACCGACACTCATCTCATTGTTTCAGAATCTGGATTTGGACGAAATGAATACGTGGAAACAACACGTGACCTCGTCGTCATCACTGCCCCAGGGCCTGGTTCAGGAAAGCTCGCTACCTGTCTAAGCCAGGTTTACCACGATCACAAACGCGGAATTAACGCCGGTTACGCAAAATTTGAAACTTTTCCAATCTGGAATCTCCCACTAAACCACCCGGTAAATATTGCCTATGAAGCAGCGACTGCCGATCTTGATGACGTAAACCTAATCGACCCTTTCCATCTTGCGGCATACGGGAAGCAAGTCGTGAATTACAATCGCGATGTTGAAACCTTCCCCTTACTTGCTTCCTTATTAATTGAACTTACCGGCGAGAGCCCCTACCGTTCCCCTACAGATATGGGCGTAAATATGGTCGGAATGTGCATTTCCGACGACGAAATTTGCCGCGAAGCCTCAAAACAAGAAGTCGTTCGCCGCTACTATCACGCACTTGTAGATGAAAAATTAAACAACCAACAACCCTTGCAATCTGCTCGTATTGCTTTGAGTATGAGTAAATTAGGAATCGATACTTCAATCCGGAAAGTGATTGCTCCGGCACTTAATAAAGCTGCCGAATCAGGCGGTGCGGCTTCGGCAATTGAACTTGCTGACGGTCGGATTATCACTGGAAAGACTTCAGAACTTCTCGGCTGTTCCGCCGCGATGGTCTTGAATGCTTTAAAAACTTTAGCAGGACTTGACGACGAGCTGAAGATTCTTTCTCCCGAAGCCATCGCTCCGATACAGGCGCTAAAAACCCAGCATCTTGGTTCGCGCAACCCTCGTCTCCATACCGATGAAGTATTAATTGCGCTCTCGGTTTCTGCAGAAAATTCAGAACCTGCCCGACTAGCATTAGCACAGCTAACAAATCTTCGTGGATGTGATGTTCACACAACCACAATTCTTGGTTCAGTAGATGAAAGAATTTTCCGCAATCTTGGCTGCCTTGTCACTTCAGAACCACAATTTAGTCGAAAAGGCTTGTACTGGAAACGCTAATAAGCTATTTCTTCACCGCTTTGAGCACAGTAAACTTTTGATTTCGCCCAAGCTGGTTTACTTGGGCGAAATCTCCCTGTTCCAAAAGTGGACGATACCTTAAATGCGAATTATGCACGAGATAAAGTACTCCACCCGACTTTAAAGTCTTTAAAGCTCCAGAAATAAGACGCTGCACTAGCGTCGCATCAACCGCAGTTCCCTGATGAAATGGCGGATTCAAAAAGACCACGTCTATCTCTTCTGCCGGGATTGATCGTGCCGCATCATCCCATTTGAATTTCACACGCTTTGCTAAAATTTCTGGCAGAAGCGTCATATGTGCAGAGCAAATCGCATCAGCACTGATATCACTGCCATAACCAAAAGCATCTGGAAAATCTCGCAAGATATTTTTCAAAATCAAGCCATTTCCGCAACCCAAGTCAAGAACTTTGAACAGTGGTTCAGCACCGTCCCTACCTGCATTCGATTTTAGAGTAGCTACTTCTGAATCTGAAAGCGGAGAAAAGATAGTGTGTAGATCAGGCAACGCCGTCTGCACTAAAAATTCTCCACCACGATCAGGCTTTGCTCCGGAAAACACTCCCCCCACTCCAACAAGTTGAAAATACGAAGAGTCCGCAGATTTTTCCCCAAGGAACTCCTGCTCCGAAACCGGAACCTGATACCCTAACGAAATATCTTCCCGTAAATTTTCAGCAATTAAACAACGAAATTTGCCACTCCCTAAACTGGCATAAACTTTCCCAAACACTTCTGCAAAAACTTCATTTTGCGAGCGAGTTAAATACTTATTATTTCCGCCTGCAAGAAAACTTGAATCTGGCAAAGCAGCTAAAGCCACTGATTTCACAAAGTAGCGTAATTCTTCTAAAGCTTTTGGCAGATGGGTCAAAGCCAAAGAAATCTGCGCCGGCTCAATCACTCCCCCGAACCCCGAAGCTGCATCCGAAAAGAAAATATCAAGCTGGATTTCGTTTTGATATCCCGCTATAAAGACTCGGTCCGTCACTTCTGCCTCATCTGCTAGATCAAGAGTTGCAAAAGCTTGTAACACATCGCGTGCCCCAACAAAGAGACGCCTCTGTGAATCTTCTTGGAGCAAAGCAATTGCCCACTGAGTGAGGCTCAAATCTGGATCGGCAAAAATTGCAATATCGGCTATATCCATACCCGAAACTTTTTTTGCATTTTCTAAAATTAAGTTATCTAGTCGGGAAAATTTATTTTCTTCTGCCATCTTATTCATTTCTTTTGTTGTGACTAAATCTATTCTTTCAGTTAATTCAAGCAAATACCCTAAGAAATCTAAGGTGTGCCGATTTTTGAGACGCTCGTGTAATTATTCATCCTCTAGCATAAACTCTCGTTCATGAACGCTGTTTTACTTGCTGTAATTGTAATGCTCCTACTAGCCGTAGCCCGAGTACACGTTGTGCTAGCACTATTTATTGGTGCAATCGTTGGCGGTCTTGCTGGCGGCCTCGGGTTTGACGGAACAATGCTCGCCTTCCAGGAGGGGCTCTCCGGAGGTGCGAAACTCGCTCTTAGTTACGCGCTGCTTGGTGCTTTTGCCATGGCAGTGGCCAACTCTGGGTTACCACAACTACTAGCAAACTGGTTGGTTTCAAAAACGGGTCATGATTCTGCAGAGAATCGCTCCCGAGTTGTAACTACAACAAAGTGGGGATTATTTCTTGGTCTGCTTGCGATGTCGATTGCCAGCCAAAACTTAATCCCAGTCCATATTGCGTTCATTCCACTGGTAATCCCACCCCTTCTCACCGTTTTCAACAAACTTCAAATCGACCGCCGACTCATCGCCTGTATCTTAACCTTTGGCTTGGTTACAACCTACATGTACCTTCCAATCGGCTTTGGATCAATCTTCTTAAACGATATTCTGCTCTTCAATATCAATGAAGCTGGTATGAATACCGACGGCGTGAACGTTCTTTCAGCAATGGCAATTCCAGCCCTTGGAATGGTTATTGGACTCCTGATTGCCGTGTTCTTTACATACCGAAAGCCACGCACATATGCGCAATCAGAAATTGAAATTAGCCCTGCTGGGGCAACTGCCACTTCTGAAAATGCTGGAATTAGCGGTGAGATTTCACGATTTAAAATCACTGTTGCAATCATCGCTGTAATTGCAACTTTCGCAATTCAATTAATTATGAAAAATGCCGGCTTCGAAGCTGACTCACTACTTGTAGCGTCACTCGTTGGTTTGGGAATCTTCATGATTACTGGCGCTGTAAAGTGGAAAGAGGCCGACGACGTCTTCACTCAAGGAATGAAGATGATGGCGCTTATCGGCTTCATCATGATTACCGCACAAGGTTTTGCTTCCGTAATGAACGCAACCGAACAAGTTGCTCCACTTGTAGAAGCTTCAACAAAACTCTTTGCCGGAAGTAAACCAGCAGCTGCTTTCGCAATGTTACTTGTGGGACTAATCGTAACAATGGGTATCGGCTCAAGTTTTTCAACCTTACCAATTATCACCACTTTATATGTGCCACTCTGCGCTTCCCTAGGGTTCTCCCCGGCAGCAACTGTTGCAATTATCGGTACTGCTGGAGCACTCGGAGACGCCGGCTCACCAGCATCTGACTCAACTCTTGGACCAACTGCTGGTTTAAACGCCGACGGACAACACGATCACATTAACGATTCAGTAATCCCAACCTTCATCCACTTCAATATTCCACTATTGATTGCTGGATGG
>JAXFDG010000062.1:0-3924 GCA_034173665.1 Arcanobacterium sp. | reverse complement strand
TGGGTTTAGAATCCACAGGTTCTAAACCCACCACCAACTAGCTTTGTGAACAGTTCAGTATGAGGCAAGACTGAGTTCAATCTGACCCAAGACTCAGTTTAATTTTCAGGGGGAAGACTCAGTTCGCTCTAGTTTCAGACTAAACTGAGTCTTCCCCCGAAGGCTTGCGCTGCAGGATGGCTTACTTCTCTTCGAAGTATGTTTTATTTTTTTAGGAATTAGCCATTTCGCACTGCTTCGAGCCAAGACTTACGAGCAGCTAAGGATTCTTCAAGTTCCTTTAGTTTCTTCTCGTTTCCAGCTTCACGTGCTTCTTTAATTTCTCCTTCAAGTTCTTTAATCAAAGCTTCAAGCTGTGCAGCCATCCCAGATGAGCGTTCTTCTTTTTCTGGGTCGGTTTCTGCCCAGATTCGATTTTCAGCATCACGAATTTCACGTTCAATATCTCGTAAGCGTCCTTCAGTTCGAGAGATATCGGCACGTGGAACACGGCCAATTGCATCCCATTTATCACCGATAGCGCGGATTTGCTCTTTTGCAAACTCGACGTCGGTTACTGGAACTAGCTTCTCTGCTTCAGCTAAGAGTTCAAGCTTGGCAACAAGATTTGCTTGGAATTCGGTATCTAACTGTGCGTTATAAGCGCTCCGAGCATCAAAGAATTTCTGTTGAGCTGCGCGGAAACGCTCCCAAAGGCGATCGTCGTCTTTCCGGGAAGAACGTCCAGCTCGTTTCCAGTCTTCGAGTAAATTCCGGAATTGTGCAGCAGTATTATTCCAGTCAGTTGAATCTTGCAATGCTTCTGCCGCTGCGATTAATTCTTCCTTTACCGAAACAGTATTCTTTCTCTGGGCATCTAGCTCCGAGAAATGATGACGAAGATGACGATCAAATTGTGTGCGAGCTGCAGAGAAGCGTTTCCATAATGCATCTTCGGTTGGGCGATCGATACGAGCACTGTTACGTTGAGCTGATTTCCACTGGTCTAGAAGTTCGTTAAACTTAGTTCGAGAATCTCGCCAATGAGTTTTTTCTGGAGCCTGTGCCGCGATTGCTTCAGCAGCTTCCACGATTGCGGTTCGTTCTACGAGGGCTTTCTCTTTTGCTTCTGCACGCTGTGCCGCCACTACTTGTGCACGTTCTTCAATTTTTTCTGATAGTGCAGCGCATCGATTCCGTAATGAATCAACATCGCCGATAACAGCTGGCTCAACTAAATCTGCATTCAAAGACTTGAGAGATTTACGAGCTTCTTCTGGAGAAATTTTCTCGACTCGATTTTCTAACAAAGCAACCTGGGCAGCAAGATCAAGATAGCGTCGAACGTATAGTGAGAGTGCATCTTGTTCAGTGCCGCCTGCAGCATATTGCCCAACTTCCCGTTCGCCATCGGCAGTACGAAGCCAAACCTTGCCTTCGGCGTCAACGCGCCCCCAAGTGGCAGCTTCTGCTGCTGCCGCATCTGATACTGGAACCTTCACTTGTGCTGGCGCAATTTTTGGTACTGGCGCAGGTGTAGGTTTAGCGGCAGGATTTGTTTCGGTCATTATTGCTCCTTAAGGGGACGGGGTATAGCCGGGTTGCTGTACCGTTCACGTTATGCCAGTCACAAGTTTATGCCGTTTAGCTGATTTTTGGTAGTGAAACAAACCTTAAATTGGGGAAAGATTCTGAATCGGCGGTAAAATTATGCGAGTGATTATTCTAAGATTTGATCAGACATTAATTAATGCAAATACTTACGTACTTGTGCCGGACGGGGGAAAGCAAGCTCTCGTCGTCGATCCTGGTGCGGGTTCACGTTTTTGGATTCAAGAAGCACTCGAACGGCTTGATGTTGAGCTTGGAGCAGTACTCTTAACACACGGACACGCTGATCATATCTGGGATGTCAGCGCAATCAGTGGTTCAGTGCCAGTTTATATTGCAGAACCTGACTTATATCGTCTTGATGACCCATTGGGTTACCTCGGAATGGCGAATCTGGCGATTGCATTCCCGCGAATGGGTGTGTCGCAATGGCAGAAACCAGAAAATCTCCAAACCTTACCGGTTCAGGCTTTCAATACCAGTTTTGAAATTGTTCCGAGATTGCCGATACGGGCAGTTGCTGCACCAGGGCATACCGAAGGTTCAACCGTATTTTTATTCGATGGTCAATCAACTTCAGAAGAACCTGAATCGATTGCAGTTTCTGATCGTTTAGAGCATTTTATGCTATCGGGAGATGTTATTTTTAATAACGGTATTGGCAGAACAGATCTTCCCGGTGGAGATGAGCAAAAGATGGCTGCCACACTTCGATTTTTGGTCAATTCAATTCGTCCAGAAACTATTTTGCTTCCAGGCCATGGCTCGCAGACAAATATGTTTCACGAAACGCGACATTCTGAGTTTTTACACGCTGCAATGAGCTAGGTGCTCAAATAGTAATGAGTTAGCAGTTGGAAGAGCTGAGCTAATCCTCACTGATTACTCATAGGGGCGAAATATCGCGTAAAACATCGGTAGAATTTTAAATCAAAGGCGAAAGAAAGAAAATATCAATGGCAAAGATTGCACCTCTTTCTGGTTTTCCAGAATGGCTTCCACAAGCTCGAATTGTTGAACAAAAAGTTCTTGACACATTGCGAGAAACATTTGAGCTCCATGCTTTTTCAAGTATCGAAACCCGTGCAGTTGAACCAGTTTCACAATTATTAAGCAAGGGCGAAACTTCAAAAGAAATTTATCTTTTGCAACGCTTACAAGAACAAAATACTGATAAACCTGCAGAACTAGGTTTGCACTTTGATTTAACTGTCCCGTTGGCACGCTACGTATTAGAAAATTCAGGGTACCTAGATTTCCCGTTCCGGCGATACCAGATTCAAAAAGTTTGGCGTGGAGAACGCCCACAAGATGGCCGATTCCGTGAGTTTATTCAAGCTGACGTAGACGTGATTGGGCAGGACACTCTTCCGTTCCATCACGAAATTGAAGTGCCGCTAGTGATGGTTGATGCGCTGTCTAAATTGCCAATTCCGAAGATCGTAATTAAAGCTTCGAATCGAAAAGTTGCGCAAGGCTTTTATGAAGCACTTGGCATTAACGATATCGAGGAGACTCTCAGAATCATTGATAAGCTCGATAAAGTCGGGCCAGAAGTAGTTACTGAACTAATGATTGAGCGTGTTGGTGCTACTGCTGAGCAAGCAAGGGCAGCACTTGCGCTTGCGGAAATTCAAGGTGTGGACGCTTCTGTAGCTGATCGCGTCTGGGATCTTGGATACCGTAATGAATTATTAGAACAAGGCTTGCAAGAACTAACTGCCCTCGTTGAAGGAGCAAATGAATTAATTCCTGGTTCTTTGGTTGCAGACTTAAAGATTGCGCGCGGCTTGGATTATTACACTGGTTCAGTTTATGAATCGGTATTTACTGGGCATGAAGACTTGGGCTCGGTTTGTTCTGGTGGACGCTATGATTCACTTGCTTCGGACGGAAAGCGAAGTTTCCCTGGAGTGGGTCTTTCAATTGGTGTTTCGCGATTGCTTGCGCGCGTTATCGGGAAGAATCTCTTGACGGCGAGTCGCAAAGTTCCAACTGCTGTGTTGGTTTCGGTAAATGATGAGTCGCAGCGGCGAGAAGCTGAACTGATTGCTCGCCAATTACGTGCACGTGGAATCTCTACTGAAGTTTCTCCGAATTCAGCAAAGTTTGGAAAGCAGATTAAATATGCTGATAAACGTGGAATTCCATTCGTTTGGTTCAATACTGACGAAGGTCCACAGGTAAAAGATATTCGCAACGGTGAACAAGTTTCTGCGAATCCAAGTACTTGGATTCCGTCAGAACAAGATTTGCTTCCGTCCTTGATACAGGGTGAGATTTAATTTGATGCAGGGCGAGATTTAATTTGTTTGAAAATTATGCTGAAGAGAA
>JAXFDG010000061.1:0-9733 GCA_034173665.1 Arcanobacterium sp. | reverse complement strand
CGCACGCCGCGGAGTCAACGGAGAACTCGGCATAGGATGCAGATTCAGCCACCTTTACGTGGCGGGATTAATGCTTCGCCGATGATTCTTCCAGAGGGGCATTGGCAAACCTTGGGAGAATGGGCTATTGCGCGTTTTGGGGAATCTTCTAATGACTCTAATTCGATTCTTGACTATTTCACCCGGGACTGTTTCCTCGCCGATCACAATATTCCGCTCACTCCAGATACCCCTTATGAGCCGGGGATGAGGATTTGGGTGTTCCGCCCGGTGCTTGATGAACCAGCCACCCAGATTATGCTCGACGTCGTTTATGAAGATGAAAAAATTCTTGTGGTTGATAAACCGCACGGGATGGCGTCAATACCACGTGGTTCACACGTGGCGAATACGGTGACTGTCGCTGCGCGCCGGCAATTTGAAAATGATGCGCTCGTGTGTGCACATCGGCTTGATCTGGAAACGGCGGGATTGGTCTTACTAACGAAAGCACAGGAGTATCGGGCCGCTTACCAAAATCTTTTCTCGGATCGCGCGGTTCATAAAAAGTATTACGCAGTCGCGCCGATGCCGAAAAAGGATTCGGAGTTCGAGAGCTTGCTTTCTGCTACCGCGGAGGATGGCTGGCTGGAGGTCGAGTTGCCGTTGTATCGTCCGGAGGGACAGTTAAATGTTGAAGTTCTTGCTGACGGAGAGTGCGAGCTGGAGACCGGGGCGACTCTGGAGGAGAAGCCGGGGGTAAATACAAGACCCAAAATCTGGAGGTCGCGCACAAAACTGCGTCTTGTTAAGGAGATTCCTGCGGATGAAGCTGTTCTCGGCGAAGCATCTTCTGAGTCTCTTGCGCTTTATGAACTTGCCCCGGAAACCGGATATATCCATCAGTTGCGGGTTACTTTGAATTATTTTCAGGTCCCGATTTGTGGTGATCCGCTTTATCCGCGACTTTTCACGAAAGCGGAGGAGGCGCAGCGAGTTTTCCCGTTGCAGTTACTTGCGCATGAATTGCGTTTTGTTGATCCGTATTCTGGGCAGGAACGGTGTTTTTGCTCGCGTCGAAAATTATTTTTAGAGCAGTGAAACGTCCAAGATTTGGTCGATAATTATCGACGTCGTGTCCACTTCCTGTTGTGAGCTTAGATTTTCGTTTGGTTCCGTTAGTGGTGCTCGGATAATCTGGAAGATGTGAGTATTGAAGAGCTTCGCCCAGTAGTTGTTGTTGATAATGGTGCGCAGTATGCGCAGTTGATTGCGCGTCGCGTGCGCGATGTTGGTTTTTATTCTGAACTCGTGCCGCACTCGTGGCCTGCAGAAAAGATTCTGGCAAAGCAGCCGAGCGCGATTATTCTTTCTGGCGGCCCAGCATCTGTGTATGCGGAAGGTTCGCCGACACTTGACCCAGCACTGCTCGAAGCTGGTGTGCCGGTACTCGGCATTTGCTATGGCTTCCAGCAGATGGCGCAGGCGCTTGGTGGTACTGTAGCGCAGACTGGTAAGCGTGAATATGGGGCGACTCCAGCGCAGATTGTTTGTGATTCTGTGCTTTCTGGCGCGGCCGGGAGTGAAGAAAGTGTTTGGATGAGTCACGGTGACGGCGTGACTGTAGCCCCTGAAGGCTTTACGGTTACGGTGACCACACCTGGCGCACCAGTTGCGGCTTTTGAAAATCGCGAACGTAATCTCTATGGCGTGCAGTGGCATCCGGAAGTAGTACATTCCGAGAAAGGCCAGGAGCTGCTGCGGAACTTCCTTGTTGACGGCGCGGGCTTGCAGCCAAATTGGGATTCTTCGGGAATTATTGAAGATCAGATTGCTAAGATTCGCGCCCAGGTAGGGGACGCAGAGGTGATTTGTGCGCTCTCTGGTGGCGTTGATTCGTCGGTTGCGGCGGCGCTCGTGCACCGAGCAATTGGTGATCAGCTTACTTGTTTCTTCGTTGATCATGGTTTATTGCGTGCTGGTGAAGCAGAGCAGGTTATTCGTGATTACGGTGAAGCGCGCGGAATTAAGATTCGAGCTGTTGATGAGTCAGAGCGATTCTTGACGGCGCTCGCAGGCGTGAGTGATCCAGAGACAAAGCGCAAGATTATTGGCCGTGAGTTTATTCGGACTTTTGAAGATGCGCAGCGTGCTCTTGTGGCTGAAGCTGGTGAAGCTGGGCGTGAAGTAAAGTTCCTTGTGCAAGGTACGCTTTACCCAGATGTAGTTGAATCTGGCGGTGGAGACGGAACTGCAAATATCAAATCACACCACAACGTGGGCGGTTTGCCAGATGACTTGCAGTTTGAATTGATTGAGCCACTGCGTGATTTGTTTAAGGACGAGGTTCGTGCGATTGGTTTAGAGCTTGGGCTTTCCGAGAAGCTTGTATGGCGTCAGCCTTTCCCGGGGCCAGGGCTTGGAATTCGCATTGTTGGTGAAGTGACCAAGGAACGTTTGGATACTTTGCGAGCTGCAGACGCGATTGTGCGTGAAGAACTGACGGCGGCAGGCTTAGATCGCGAAATCTGGCAGTGTCCGGTGGTGTTGCTGGCTGATGTGCGTTCTGTTGGGGTTCAGGGTGATGGCCGGAGTTACGGTCATCCGATTGTGCTGCGCCCAGTTTCAAGCGAGGATGCAATGAGCGCAGACTGGTCTCGTTTGCCTTATGATTTGATTGCCAAGATTTCGAACCGGATTACGAATGAAGTTCCGGAAGTAAATCGAGTGGTTTTGGATTGTACTTCCAAGCCGCCAGGGACGATTGAGTGGGAGTAGGCTGACAGGGTTCTGACTTGCATTTTTTAGTGCCACAGTGTGCTGCTGAGTTTCGTTTCGTACGAGAGTCACGGCAAAGCCACCAACGAACCGATGAAATCATCGATGACAGCGTCAGAGACGCTTAACATGGATACTAATGGGGACACGAGCATCTTCGATATGGGACGCGGGTAGATCGAGTCTTTAAGCTCCATCCGGCACGCAGTTCTCAATGCTATTTGGGGCTAATAAGCGCTAGAACATAAAGAGAATGCTGGATGCTGGTCTTCAATCCGTTCCCGCGCTCTCTGGTCCTATCGTGCCGTCATCAAGCATCTTATTTACTCTGTGCAATATAATTCTGGATGCAAAAAGATACCTGCACGGAGGTTTCCAGTATGTCCAAGCTCAATATCGACCAGAAGACGATCAAGCTGCTCCTTACAGATAAGCATTCGGACTTCCTCATCCCAGATTACCAGCGACCTTACGCCTGGGGCGAAGACGAGTGCGCAACGCTGTGGGACGATCTCTTCACCTTCGCGTTTCCCAACGACGACTGTGATGCCTTCGAAAGCACTAGTGATGAGTACTTCCTTGGCCCCATTGTTACTTTCAAAAACGACGCAGATCAGCTTGAAATAATCGATGGCCAGCAGAGACTTACAACCATCATGTTGCTGCTTAGGGCGTTTTACGACAAGTTCGCAAACATGAAGGACAAGCAGTCAATTAAAGTGCGTGACTCGATTGCTGGCTGCGTCTGGAAGACCGATGAGTTCGACGACCCTGACATGGATGCGCTGAAAATCGATTCAGAGGTGGCGAGCGATTCCGACAAAGATGAGTTTCTAGATATATTGCGCCACGGCTCCGTGGGCCCCATGGCCCACAGCGCCTATTCACGCAATTACGCCTTCTTTTCTAAAAGAATGGCCGAAATGGCAAGTGAGTGGCCAAGCTACATCGCGCTATTCGCCGCTCGCATTCTCAATAACGTAATCTTGCTTCCCATCGAGGCGGAATCGCAGGACACCGCGCTCAGGATCTTCTCGACTTTGAACGACCGTGGACTCCCGCTGGCAGACGCTGACATCTTTAAGAGCCAGTTCTACAAGCACTTCTCCATCAAGGGCCGCAAAGACGAGTTCATTGCACGTTGGAAAGTGCTCGAGGAAACAGCCAACCTCATTTTCAAACCAACCTCGGGCACGCCGCTCGACGAGCTTTTCACTCGCTATATGTATTATCGCCGTGCCAAGAAGGGTATCCGCGATACAACAACCAAAAGTCTACGCGACTTCTACAGCGACAGCTCGTACGAAATCCTACGCGAGGACGCGACGCTCGACGATTTGGAGTCTCTGCTCGATTTTTGGAAGCGGGTTGATGCACAGGAGGGCTTTTCCGAGCGTGTAGCACGCTGCCTATTTGTTCTCAATTACGCACCCAACGGCATGTGGGCTTATCTGTTGAGTACCTGGTTCCTGGCAAAGCGCAATACCCAAGGAGAGCTAGACGACAAAGAACTCTACAATTTCCTTTGCTACATAACTGGATTCATCTACGCCTACTCACTTGAACGTCCCGGCGTAAACGCCCTGCGCGGTCCCGTCTATCCCGCACTCATAGACATCGTAGAGGGTCGCAATGTCGACTTTTCAGCCCATCTGTTCGACCGTGAAACAATTACGGGACGCTTCAGAAGCTATCAGTTCACCAACCAGCGTCGCTTCACGCGATCGATGCTTGTTTGGTGGGCCTACTCAGATCCTAAGCAACCTCTCATGGACTTAGACACAACGCTCGAGATCGAACACATCTATGCAAGAAAGCGCAACGAGGTACACCCGCTATCCAATCGCTCAAATCTTGAAGCACTAGGAAACAAGGCGATGTTGGAGAAGCGCGTAAACATTCGCGCCTCAGATTACCAACTGACGGATAAACGCAAGTATTACGAGGGCTATGTGAACGATAAGGGCGTTGAGGTGTCGGGGACCGCTGTTCGCGAACTCGTGGAAATTGCGCGATGCGGCGACTTCGCCGAGAGCGACATCGAAACGCGCACCGAGCGAATCATCACCGCTTTTGTCGAGTGGCTTGGCAAGTTGGGCCTGTTAAGGGAGTAAAGCTTGATCCATTTTCGATTATTGGTCGTGGGCCTGGAGCACTCGTTGCTTTTGCTCAGTAGACGGACGTTGCCGTCTACTGCCTGATAAAATAATGTCATGTGTGTTTTAAGGATGCCGACATCTTGATTTACGGCATCGAGAAAGGCTGGCGGCTTGCACGCTAAAGGTCGGTTGAGTTTCGAAACGGGCGTTTTCAGCGATATTGAGGCTCCAAAGGTGGCTCGCCGTGTCCCTTGGGACAAAAATAAAAACTCAATACTCTGAGTTTGAAAAAAGTTTTTGAAGTTGTCCCAGTTTTTGTCCCTGAACCCGATGAAACGCGACATGGTGTTACTTGGCGGCACTCGGTTCGAGACGACAGAGAAAGCTGTATGCAACTGGAATGATGGGACAGCAAAACCAAATCCATCGAGTGGGAGTGAAAATCTCCTGTTTAGTTTTTGGAGATCCCGGTTTTATGTGGTGCTGGTAGCGCTTCATAAAACCGGGATTTTTGTTGCTATAGGGTTGCGTTTTCTTGATTTTGAAAAAGGGAGGGTAACGCTGAATTTTGCGCCTAGCTATAGGGATTTATCTGGGTGAATTCAAGGGGGGGGCAGAAGCGGTTTTGTGGGGGGCTGCTGGATGGGCATCGCCTTTGACTTTGAAAATTTGAAAAAGTCACTTTGTAGATTTGAAGCACAGTTTCATACAGGGCTGTATTCAATTCAATTTACACTTCAAAGGAGAAGAAAGTGAACGAACACATCATCACTGGAGGAAACGATCAGGGAATGACTTCGGCTGCGCCGGAAAATATTTCGGAACATGTGGCAGGGGCAGCTCCGATGGCAGGTCTGAGCCCAGAAAGTAAAAAGATGCCGCTTTGGAAAAAGCTGTTAATCGGGCTTGGTGTTCTGATCGGTATTGCAGCGATTGGGTCTGGCCTTAGTGGTGACTCTAGTTCTGCAGACAAGGAGCAAAGCTCTACGGTTGTATCTGATACTCAAACCGTGCAAGAGGAAAACGAGGATGCAACTGAAGTGGTGGCTGCTTCTGCTGAATCTGAAGAGGAAACGGAGGATGTAGCAGCTGAGCCTGAAATGACGCTTTCGCAACGTAACGCTATCCGCCAAGCAGAAAGCTATCTAGACTTCTCCGCATTTTCAAAGTCTGGATTAATCGATCAGCTAGAGTTCGAAGGATACTCTAAGGAAGATGCCACTTTTGCAGTAGAGAATATTACCGTTGATTGGAATGAGCAGGCGGCAAAGAGTGCGGAAAATTATTTAGAGTTCTCACCATTCTCTCGGCAGGGTTTAATTGACCAGCTTATGTTTGAAGGATTCTCGCAAGCTGAAGCAGAATACGGAGTTAATTCTGTAGGGCTGTAACTTCAAGACTGATCTTTGACCGCTGGGAACTCCCGCTTAGGTGGGAGCTCCCAGCGCAGAAAAATGAAATATGTTTAGTGATTGACTGGAACCGTTTAGAATCGAAATATGGAAAACGAAGACGTGCTGCCATTAGGTTTATACGAAATTTTGAAGACTAAGCAGAGTGCTAATCTTAAGATTCCTGATAACACGCATTGGATTGAAACAGATATAGATGCAAAAGATGCCTTACATGTTTCATCTTTAACGAGATTTGTGGCTAATCGAATAAAGGGTATTCTCGATAAGACATCTCCTATGGAGCGCGTTCAAATTGTTAATAGCTTACTATCAACCCTCGCTAATTCAGGGGAGAGCACTGATCAAATATTGGTAAGTGATTCGGCGCAAAATTCTGGAACTATAACTCAATTATCAGAACTGAAGCTTTCAAGCGAACAGGACAAAGTAACAAGTCGTCCTTCAACGCCACTATCTGAGGTTGCTCTTTTAACTAATAATCCTAAGGAACCGCAACTTGGTGCAGAGATTTTGAAGGAACTCGAAAGTGCAGATCGGGTCGATCTGTTATGTTCATTCTTAAAACTTACGGGGGTTAATGTTTTAGCGCCGCAACTTGAACTTTTAAAGCGTAGGGGGATTCCATTTCGGGTAATTACTACTACCTATATGGGGGCAACAGATCGGAAAGCTGTAGACAAGCTAGTAAATGATTATGGGGCGGAAGTAAAGATTAGCTACGAGAAAAATGCTACGCGCCTTCATGCAAAAGCTTGGCTTTTCCATCGGAAATCGGGTTTTTCGACTGGGTATGTCGGAAGTTCAAACCTTTCCCATGCCGCTCTGACTGAGGGGCTTGAATGGAATGTGAGAATTTCTAATTCTGCTACGCCCGGATTATTAGCTCAATTTTCAGCTGCGTTTGAAACTTATTGGGACTCTGGGCGATTTGAGCTATATGCAGGGACGGCAGAAGATAAAAATAAGCTTGATCGTTCTCTTGAGCAAGCAGCGATAGGTCATGGAAGTTCAAAACGTCCAAATTTATCTATAAATTATTCTCATGTAGATGTGCATCCATATCCGCACCAATCATTAATTTTGGATGATTTAACCTCTGAGCGACGTAAAGGACATCATAAGAATCTGGTAGTTGCAGCAACTGGAACTGGGAAAACAATTCTATCTGCGCTTGATTATCGACAGTTATGTGAAACTGCAGGTAAGCGTTTAAGCCTTCTTTTTATTGCTCATCAAGGGGAACTTTTACGGCAATCACGTTCTGCGTTTGCAACAGTTTTGCGTGACCAACAATTTGGAGAATTTTATTTCGACGGTCAGATTCCAGAGAATCATGATGCGGTTTTCGCAACGATTCAAACTCTCTCAAAATCAGGGATGGAAAAATTTGATGCGGATGAATTTGATGTTGTAATTATTGATGAATTCCACCATGCTGATGCTCCAACTTATCGAAAAGTAATTGAGTATTTTCGGCCTAATGAATTCTTAGGGCTTACAGCAACTCCTGAGCGAAGTGATGGGAAGAATGTTGCCGTTGAATTTTTTAATGGACGTATTGCAAGCCAACTTCGTTTGTGGGATGCGCTGGAAGCGGACTTACTAGTGCCGTTTCATTACTACGGGATAGATGATGGCACAGACTTATCTTCACTTAAGTTTTATGCCGGGAAATATAGTGATGATGAGCTTTCTAAGTATTATCTTGCTAATAAAGATCGTGTTGCTCTTATTCTCAATGAAATAGAACGGAAGATCGCTGATCCGTATTCGATGAGAGCTCTTGGATATTGTGTGAATGTTGATCATGCAAAGTTTATGACCCAAATGTTTAATGAAGCTAACCTTCCAGCTGCCTATTTAACTGGTGAAGATACGGCGGAACGGCGAGAGGAAATTATTAGACGTTTAAAAAATCCGAACGATCCGCTAGTAATTATTTTTACAGTGAATCTATTTAATGAGGGAGTGGACATTCCAGAAGTAGATACTCTTATCATGCTTCGTCCAACTCAGTCGGCAACCTTATTCCAGCAACAACTTGGCCGTGGTTTAAGGCGCTCCCCAGATAAAGCAGTGCTTGTTGTTCTCGATTTTGTTGGATTACAAGCTAAGGGCTTTAGATTTGATCAGAAGATGAGTGTCTTTTCTCGAAATGGTGTAGTGAAGGAAAGTCTCATTCGTAATGCTGAACTACCACCAGCTTGCAGTCTGCAATTAGGAAAGAAAACTGAGGAGCAAGTTTTACGTAGTATTAAGGATGCGTTGAATCCAAAGATTTCTGTCCTAGTGGATCAAGTTAAGATTTTAGGCTCTGAGAAGCAAAAAGAAGATAGTGGCTTTATCGATACCTTCTTGTCTGATTATCTGAATGATACAGGACTGAAAGTGCCGAATATTTATAGTCGTAGAGTCGGCAACCGAAATTTAACAATGACGTATCTGTTGCACGAGGCTGGGTTGATTCCTAAGATTCCTGGTTTTGATGACAAAGAATCGACTGTTTGGGATATTTCTAATCGTATTAAGTCCTTGACTCATGTCAATGACAAGCTTCGTATTGATACCTATCGGAAACTCTTAACTACGCCTATTTCTGAAGAAGATATGTCGCTGGTAGAGAATCGGCTTGCATGGATGTTGGTCTTCTCGTTCTGGCCTTATAGAAAATTTAAGAAAGGGCAAGACCGTTTTACTCTTGATCAAGCTCTTGCAGAGCTTCGGAAGTATCCCGTAATAATTAGTGAGCTTTTGCAAATTTGGGAAATGAAATTGGATGAGGACCGACATTTTCCAGAATCAACAGAAACACTCGGGGAGGATATTCCGCTTTTAACTCACGGTATTTATTCTCGTGAAGAAATCTACGCTGCGCTTGCTATCCATGAGTCGGAAAATAAAGGAGCTCCAGGTGCAGCAGTAGCCGGTGTGCTTGAATCAAAGGCGACAAAAACGATCGCATTATCAGTTACTTTGAGTAAATCTGAGCAGCATTTCAGTCCGGAAACAATGTATCGAGATTATGCTGTCACAGAGTCGAGATTTGCATGGGATTCGCAGAATAGTACAAAACCAGAAAGCCGGATCGGGCAAATTTATCAGCATCATAAAGAGACTGGGGAAATTCCACTATTGTTTGTTAGATATAAGCGTGAAGATGATATTGGGACTGCGCCTTACTTCTTTGTCGGTCCGGTGCAATATCGATCACACGTTGGGTCTCAACCCATGCATATTACTTGGGATCTTGAACGGACTATGCCAACAGATCTATTCAACCTTGCGCGAATTGCTAGCTGATGTTCTGTTAGAAAAGCTGACCGTCAGATAAATTTATTACTAACAATAAATTTGAGTAGGTGCCTTATGAACGAAACTAGCCGTTTTGGTAACAAAATAATTGAATATTTGCGGGGAATCTTAGTTGCTGCGGCTCTTGGCGCGCTTTTGGGATTATTAGGT
>JAXFDG010000060.1:0-9787 GCA_034173665.1 Arcanobacterium sp. | reverse complement strand
CGGATTCGCCAAGTGCTGGCATCTTAATGGGTTCAGACATTTTTGCTTACTTCCTAAATCTCAGTCGTGGGTGTGGAAAGGTTTGCCGGCAAGAGCCAAAATTGCTTCACCAACAGACTCGTTTTGTGTCGGATGTGCATGGATCGTACCTGCGAAATCTTCAGGGAATGCTTCCCAGGTAACCATTAGCTGACCTTCACCAACTTGCTCACCCATACGTGCACCAACCGCATGGAATCCAACGATTGGTCCATTCTTTTCACGTACAAGTTTAACGAAGCCCTGAGTGCCAAGCATCTGTGACTTACCGTTTCCGGCAAGATTGAACTCTGCAGTCTCAACATTTTCTTTCCCGAACTTTTCTTCTGCTTGTGCTTGGGTTAGCCCAACAGAAGCAATTTCTGGGTTAGCGAAAGTTACTTTCGGAATATTATTTTCGTTTAATGTTGCAGGATTCAGTCCGGCGATTTCTTCTGCCACGAAGATTCCTTGGAGGAAACCACGGTGAGCTAGCTGCACACCTGGAACGATATCGCCAACTGCATAAATATTTCCTACACCGGTATGGAGGCGATCATTAGTGATCACAAATCCACGGTCAATGGTGATACCTTGTTCTTCATATCCGAGGTTTGCGGTAGCTGGACCGCGACCAATAGCAATGAGCAGATATTCGGCGTCGTACTGCTTTCCATCTTGAGTGAACACATGCACACCAGTTGCATCTTCTTCAACACGGTCGAACATGGTCTTGGTCTTAAAGTTAATTTTACGTTTCCGGAATGCGCGCTCTAGAACCTTTGAAACTGCTGCATCTTCGTTTGGAACGAGGCGATCCAAACCTTCGATAATTGTTACTTCAGCACCATAAGAAGCCCAAACTGAAGCAAATTCAACGCCGATAACCCCGCCGCCAAGAACAATTACTGAATTTGGAACAGTATTCATATTTAAGGCTTGTTCAGAGGTGATTACACGCTCAGTAATTGTTTGACCAATTGTTTTGGAGTAAGAGCCAGATGCAAGCACAATGTTCTTGCCTTTGACGAGGCGTCCATTAACTTCAACGGTGTCCTGGGCGACAAGGCGACCCCAACCATGGATGGTCTCAACGCCACGAGAATCCACAAGGCCAGTAAGGCCCTTGTACATCTTTTCGATAACGCCATTCTTGTAAGCGTTCAAGGCATCCATGTCGATACCTTCAAAGTGACCCTTTACCCCAATATGGGCGCCTTCGCGCATTTCATCGGCAACTTCAGCTGCATGAAGAAGCGCTTTTGTCGGGATACAGCCACGATGCAAACAAGTTCCACCGACTTTATCTCCCTCGATTAACGCAACTTTTAGGCCGAGTTGGGAGGCGCGCATCGCAGTAGCGTAGCCACCG
Source organism: Arcanobacterium sp. (assembly GCA_034173665.1). Taxonomy (GTDB): domain Bacteria; phylum Actinomycetota; class Actinomycetes; order Actinomycetales; family Actinomycetaceae; genus Arcanobacterium_A. The sequence goes on along the minus strand of JAXFDG010000060.1, from coordinate 8,397 downwards.
GAGCCGGCGCCCAAGACGACGATGTCATAGATTTCAGATTCAGACACTTAAATCTCCCTTTGTTGAGAACTTAAATCATAAAGTACCTTAGTCCTAATTCTTCCACTTTCGCGTCAGAATTTCGCGCTGTTACCATAGGTAAAAGCGTTATTATTCTTACTTTGTAAATATTTATTGGATTGGGGAAGCAATGGCTTGGTTCCGAAAGAAGTCAAAAGAGCCGAGATTTGGCGATTCTGCTCCAAAAAATAATGAGAGCCTTGCACATTTACGAGAGTTTCGCGAATCGCGGACAGCTGTTTCAGCTTATTTTGAAGCTGCCACCGCTAATGATTTACCAGCAATTTTGCTTGTTGCGGGAGACGGCGAATGGACTCGTCGCCCGGTTAAAGATTTTTCTGCAGCGCAAAAAATAGCCCGTGACCTTGAGCTTGCTTTATATGAAGCTGCAGTCACGGGCTATCCACGCCAAATGCGTGAGTGGAATTTACGTCATCGGAATAAGTAACAGGATTATTCCGCAATACGTTCTTCAAGGTATTGAATTAACGTGCGGAGCATTACACCAGTTGCTCCCTTAGGGGTGTGTCCATAAGCGCCATGACGATTAAAAGATGGACCGGCAATATCAATATGTGCCCAAGGCGTATCTGCCACAAACTCAGAAAGGAAGATTCCGGCTGAGAGCATTCCACCCCAACGTGAACCAGTATTCTTTAAATCTGCAATATCTGACTTCAAGCCGTCTTTGAGATGCTCTGGAAGCGGCATCCCCCAAGCGAGCTCCGCTGTTGCGGTAGCTGCTGCAATAAGGTCATCGCGGACGGCGTCGTCGCCCATAATTCCAGTTACGCGTTCCCCGAGAGCGACCATCTGTGCTCCAGTAAGAGTTGCAATATCAATTACTACATCAGGTTTTTCCTCTGAAGCCATAATCAAACCATCAGCCATTACTAAACGTCCCTCGGCGTCAGTATTGTTGATTTCCACAGACTTGCCATTGCGATAAGTAATAACGTCATCAGGGCGGCTTGCGGTTCCGGAAACCATATTTTCAGCTAGACAGAGCCAACCAGTTACCTTTACTGGAAGACCAAGTTGTGCTGCAGCAAGAACAGTTTGGAAGACGGTTGCTGCTCCGCACATATCTGTTTTCATTTCAGTGATTGAGCTTGCTGGTTTCAGGCTGTATCCACCAGTGTCAAAGGTGATTCCCTTACCGACAAGAGCAATATGAGTCTTCGCCTCGGCTGGATTCCATTCCAAGCGAACTAGGCGTGGTGGGGTTGCTGAACCTGCTCCAACTGCGAGCAGACCAGAAAGTTTTTCAGCTACTAACTCAGTCCCTTTATATTCACGATATGTGACGCCGTGTGCTTCAGCTTCTTTTTCTGCAAGAGCTGCGAATAGCTCAGGATTGAGGTGGTTTGCTGGAAGATTGGTTAAATCACGAACGGTGTTCACAGCTGCGACTAACACCGCAGCGCGGGAGAGTACATCGGCTGCTTCAGGGAGATCTGAACGGATTTCAATTTGCGCTGTTTCTGCTTTTGCTTCAGAACGGAATTTAGTGAAATCGTAGGCTCCGAGAAGAGCTCCCTCAGCGATTGCTTCTAATTCTGCGGTAGTGGAGTTCGGCAGTGTAATTACTACATTCTGTTCTCCGCGCGCAGCACGAATCGCTGCACCAGATGCTTGCCGTAGATTTTCTAGTTCTTCATCAGTGCCAAGGCCAACAAGATAGAACACTGTTTGCGTAAAATCTTTAGCAGCAAGCTTGGTGACTGAGTTGAGGCTAGTATCGGCACCGAGAAGTTCAACTTGAGTTAGCAAATCTGAAACGAGTGAAGTTTCTTGAGTTGCTTCGGGAAAATTAGAAACTAATTCATACTGATTTTCTGATTTTCGCACACCCAAAATTACAATCTGCTTTTCTTCAGATGGAATTTCTGGGAGCTTAGTTGAAGTTGCGCTAAATTTTAGTTCAGTCATTATTCTCGTCCTTTAATTTTTTCTCTAGTTCAATTTAGAAAATCTCTTTGTGGATAGAATCCCTTGCAAACTTCGGGAATCTAGAAACCCTTAGCAAAGCTCAGAATCTTAGAAAACTAGAAACCTTGCTTTTCTTTTGCGGCTTTCTTCGCTGCACGAGCAGCTTCACGATTCGCAATCCGGTCTTCTTTCGTTGCTCCCGGAGGGAACTCCCCACGCTTTACCTGAGCTTTTGGAAGTCGCCAACGTCGAGGGTAGTAACACCGAGAAAACATTTGGAAGGTAAATCCACGTGGAATTTCACCTGCGCCGAACTTAGCAATAGCTCCATTTTTAGTGCGTCGTGCAAGGTAAACTGCATGGAGAGTCATGACAAAGAAAATAATATAAAGCCCAAGAGTTATGTATACAGTTACACTCGGGATGTAGCGCTGCAAGAAAAGAAGAGGCAAAATCAGTAATGCAATCGGCATAAAGAAAGCTGATATTGGTGCTGATGCATCAATATAATCGCGTCCCCAGCTGCGAACCTTTCCACGGTGCTGGTAAGGCATATTTGCTTCGTCACCAGTGCGCATTGCTTGTTGCTGTTTCCGGTAAATTTCATCAGAGCGACGGCGATTTTCAAGCCGGATTTCGCGTTTCTCTTCTCGACTGAGATTTTTCCGATTAGCTACTACAGGGCGACGATTCTTTGCCTCGACGTCTTTTCGTTTCGGCGTGGGAGCGCCTTTTGGTGGAGTGTATCCCTTGGGAGTATGTTCGTTAACTTCCGGTAGTAACTCGTTATTTTCCAGCGTCTTTGTCTTTTTTGATCCAAACACGAAAATCTAGTTCCTCATCACTAGTTTGGCGGTAGGTTATCCGAGATAATCTTAACGAATAAATAAGGTGAGACGGTAAATGGTTTAGAATTTAGCTATGGATATTGCAAGTGTGTCAGCTCGAGTAGCTAAAGAATTCGTAAATAATAAACAACGACTCATTGATTTTGTTGCGATCCCTTCGGTTTCTGCGGATGCTTTTGATCAGTCTGAACTTGATCGAAGTGCAGCTTGGGTTGCACAAGAAGCACAGAAACTTGGGTTGGAAACAGAGATTATTAAGTTAAAAACTGCAAGTGGTTTAGTTGGGCGTCCGGCAATTTTGGCGCATCGTCCAGCAGAACCTGGAAAACCAACTGTGTTGTTGTATGCGCATCATGATGTACAACCAGAAGGAGACCTCGCTTTATGGAATACTGCTCCTTATGAGGCTACTGAAATTGCTGGGCGTTTATTCGGTCGTGGTGCAGCAGACGATAAAGCTGGGGTAGTACTTCATTTAGCTGCTATTTCAGCAGCTGATCCGGGAGTTGGAATCACACTTTTTGTTGAAGGTGAAGAAGAAATTGGTTCGCCAACTTTCAGTGATTTCTTAGCTACTTATCGAGATCGCTTGCAAGCTGATGTCGTAATTGTGGCTGACTCGAATAATTGGCGTGTCGGAGTTCCAGCATTAACAACCTCTCTCCGGGGTGTAGTGCAAGTTGAGGTTGAGCTTTCTGTGCTTGATCATGCACTTCATTCAGGGATGTATTCTGGTCCAACAATTGATGCGCCGACTCTGGCTGCTCGATTAATTGCAACTTTGCATAACGAACAAGGTGAAGTTGCTGTTCCCGGATTGATTCAAGTGGACGAAACAGTCGTTGATTATCCAGAAGAACAGTTACGTCAAGACATGGGGCTATTAGCTGGACTCCAACTTACTGGTACGGGTTCTCTTACTTCACGTCTATGGACCAAGCCAACTATTTCATTAATCGGTATGGATATCACTCCGGTTGATATTTCTTCAAATACTCTGATTCCGAATGTTCGTTTTGCGCTTTCGATGCGTGTAGCTCCACAGCAAGATCCTCGCGAAGCAGCTCAGGCATTAATTTCTCATCTTGAATCGAATGTTCCATTTGGCGCCAAGGTAAAGGTAACTCTGGAAGAAGCCGGTCCAGGCTTTATTGCAGATTCAACTCACCCAGCATTTGCAGAGGCAAAATGGGCTTTGCATACGGCTTGGGACGGCGTGGAACCGGTAGAGATTGGAGTCGGTGGATCGATTCCATTTATTTCTGATCTTGCCCAGATGCTTCCAGAAGCGGCAATTCTTGTAACTGGCGTAGAAGATCCTGATACCCGAGCTCATTCTGCTAATGAATCCCTTGATTTAGGGGATTGGGAAAAGGCAATTCTTGCAGAAGCATTATTGCTCTCTAAACTCGGGGAATGACGAGTGCGAATCACTGCAATTACCACTTCGCTTTGTGGGATTTCGGCACAGAAAATTGCTGAAAATTTTATTTCCGTATGGGCGGAAAAGCGTCCTGAAGATCAGTTGGACTATCTTCTAGCTCCAACTGATCTCCCTGGCTTTGGTAGTGGCTTATCAGAGATATATTCAGTGCTATTTGCGGATTATGCGCATTGCCTTTCCCAACCAAAAGATGAAATCAAGGTGGAATATTTTGCTAAAGCAAAAACAATTCTGATTGACCTTTCAACTTCCTATAGTATTTCCTCGCAGCTCACCTCTTTGCCAACAGAAAGCACAGCTTCGCTTGGAAAAGCTTTGCGCGAATTACTCGGGTGGGTTCAGGATGGGAAAAATTTATCGGTTGAGACGAAACTACCGGCAAATTTAAGAGCAGGTTTAAAATCTCGACAAGTTCAGATTCATTTACATTTACCGCGTTTATCTACTCATAGCGATCTTGGCTTGGGAATGCTTGCCGAGTTTTTAGGCTGTGCAGAAGCTGCCGATGAAAATGAATTATTGACGCAATTGCAACAGTTTCATCAAGCTCTTTCAGAATTAGAAATTCGAGTTACTTATTCTGAAGAACAGGCTTTGCTTGGTCTTTCGGGGATGGCTTATGCCTGGACTTTTCTGGGGTTAGATCGGCAAGTTGCGCAAGATTTTGAGCGAAAAATTGGTGGTTTCGCTACGAAGCTAAGTAAGTTTGAACTTACCCCGCAATTAAAGCTACACAGCACGTCGTCGGTTGGAGATTTCTCAGATTCCGGGAAAGTAAAAATTTCAGGCGTAGCTGGAGGCTTGGGTGCAGTTTTTCAAGATCCTCGGTATCGTCCGGTACTTTTAGGTGATTTTTTGCTAGGAATTCCGCAGTATCAGCAAAAAGTTACAGCTTTATCTGAAGCTGATTTGCTCCTCTTTATTACCGACGACGTGCAGCAAATTTCTCCGCGAATTTTCCAAATTATTTCTGATTTGGCTTTAGATGCAGGTGTGCCATTGGTGTTGCTTTCTTCGCGCAATACTCTCCGTCGAGGTGAGCTCGGCAAACTAGGTCTTGCTGGAGTGCATCAAATTTTTTCTCACCCGGTTTTGTCTGATTCTTCTATTCCATTAGTGAGAACTGGAGTGGAATTAGTGGAAGAGAAATTTTTGGATGTGTTTTTTACCCAATATCGGAGTTCTCTTGAACGAGTTTTGCATACATGGACTTGGGAATTTCCTGGGTAACTTTCGCTAGGGGGATAACGAAACTGAAATAGTTCGCTGAGTTTTTAAAATCCGGGTAAAGTAGGCTTGTCTAGACTAAATAAAATGGAGGATTCGATGACCGAAACGGTTGCCAGCCACAACGTAAATCTCACTGATGTTGCTGCAGAAAAGGTGAAGTCACTGCTCGAACAAGAGGGACGCGATGATCTTCGTCTCCGTGTTGCAGTGCAACCTGGTGGCTGCTCTGGTTTGATGTATCAGTTATATTTTGATGAGCGTTTGCTTGAAGATGACACTCTTCGGGATTTTGATGGCGTTGGAGTAGTGGTGGACAAAATGTCTGCACCTTATCTTGACGGTGCGACTATTGATTTCGCAGACACTATTGAACGTCAAGGTTTCACAATTGACAATCCAAATGCTGCAGGAACCTGTGCTTGTGGAGAGTCTTTCCACTGAGTTTTAGCCTCCCAAATCATGCGCTTAGCATGAGGGGGAGGCTTTTACATATCATCTGCGAATAAAGGATAAAAGATGTTACGTAAAATTGGTGCAATTGGGCTCACGGCAGTTCTTGCTCTTGGGTTGAGTGCTTGCTCTAGCAATTCAAACGATACTAACGATGCACAAAATGCGATTAATGTTGAAAATCTTCCAGCTTGGGATGGGCGTGAGCTGAAAACTAAAACTGAAGATGGCGTAGTAAAAATTGATTTCCCACAACTGGCTCCACCAAAAGATTTGCTAGTGCAGGTTATTGAAGAAGGCACTGGAGATGAAATCACTTCAACTGATTTTGTAATTGCAAATTACACTGGTCAAGTATGGGGTGAAGATACTCCTTTCGACAGTTCTTATACTCGGAAACAACCAACCGGCTTTAGTCTTGAAGGAGTAATTCTGGGCTGGACTCAGGGATTGACTGGACAAAAAGTTGGTACGAAATTAATTCTCTCAGTTCCTGCTGATCTCGGATATGGGCCAACTGGTGGCCAACCAAATGCTGGTATTGGTGAAGACGACGTAATTGCTTTTTACATTGAAATTGTAGATGCATATGGAAAGTCAGAAGCAGGTAGTGCTGATGCTACTCCAGAAGCTGACTTAGCTGCTCTTCCGGTTGAGATTGGTGGAGAATTAGGGCAGCCAGTAACTTTATTGGTAAAACCAGATCAACCTGAACCTACCGAATCACAAACCATAGTTATTGCACGTGGTAAAGGCGAACCAGTAGCTGATGGAGATTCCACAGTTTTTATCCAGTACATGATGTCTTATTGGGATAATTCCGGAAGTGAAACTACTTATGGTCGCACTGGTCCGGCGGCAATTAAAATCTCTCAGATGCCTTTCTTTGAAGGGCTCAAAGGATTACCGATAGGCTCGCGAGTTCTTATTACTTCTCCAGCTTCGAAGTCTGGCGATGAAGTAACTAGCCCAGCTTACGCTGTTGTTCTAGATATTTTGGGGCAAGTTAAGTAACTGAGAGCGGGAAATAGTCATTTTCATACTGAAATTTAGCGCTTTCCTGCTCTGGATAAGGTACGGATTTCTAAACTTTGGAGTTTAGAGAGTTTAGGACTCTGGAGAAGAAGTTCTTAAAACGGGAATGAATATGGGGACCCAGATTTACTGGGTCCCCATATTTAGTTTACTTTTGTATGTTTAGCGAACGACTAGCGATTTAGTTTACTTTTGTATGTTTAGCGAACTACTAGCGCGTTTGCGTTTGCTACAGCTTCTGCAAGACGTGCATTTACGTCTTCCCAATTTACTAGGTTCCAAGCTGCTGCCACGTAATCTGCCTTAACATTTAAGTAGTCTAGGTAGAATGCGTGCTCCCACATATCGAGCATGAATAGTGGAACGGTTGCTACTGGCACATTGGACTGCTGATCAAAGAGCTGGAAGATATTAAGCTTCTTGCTGATGGTGTCATATGCAAGAACTGCCCAGCCAGATCCCTGGATGCCAACAGCTGCTGCAGCAAAGTGCTTCTTAAAGTTTTCGAAGGAGCCGAAAGAATCCTTAATTGCTTCAGCAATTTCGCCTTCTGGTTCGCCGCCGCCATTAGGGGAGAGGTTCTTCCAGAAGATTGAGTGATTAGTATGGCCACCAAGATTGAAAGCAAGGTCCTTTGAGAACTGATTAATCTTGGAAAGATCGCCAGCCTCGCGAGCTGCTGCGAGGTTCTCAAGTGCAGCATTTGCACCGGCAACGTATGCGGCATGATGCTTGGAATGGTGAAGTTCCATAATCCTGCCGGAAATATGTGGCTCAAGAGCCGAGTAGTCGTAATCAAGTTCTGGAAGAGTGTAGATAGCCAAAGCTGCTCCTAACTTATTGTTTAAAATTCATTATTATTTTATCTCGAAATCAAGATTTATTCTTATAATGTGACCTAAATGCGCCAAGAGCCGAACTTTATTAGAGTCTCAAGTTGCTTAGAGGAGATCAGAATCTTACGTTTCTAGAGATTCATTTCTAGGTGTCCATTGCTAAACGCTATAAGGGTATTAGGTTGTTTAGAGGCACTGAGAGAACTATATTTCGAAAATTTATCTTTGAAATCTGTGGCCGGGAAGAGTGCAGTGAAAGCAGCTTAGCGGTAGAATGGTTCTGTTTAATGCCTGTTACAGATGGAGGAATCTGACTATGACCGAAGCTAATGGAGTCGATGTTCTCGTTTATTCGGATAATCGTGAAACGCGTCAGGCGGTTATGCATTCGGTAGGGCGGCGTCCAGCAGCAAATACCCCAGAAATTAATTGGGTTGAAGCAGCTACCTGGGAAGGCGCAGAAATCAAGGTCAAAGAAGGTAACTTCAAGCTGATGATTCTTGATGCCGAAGCAGCCAAACTTGGTGGTATCGGATTAGGGATGAAAATTCGTGATGAAATT
>JAXFDG010000059.1:0-2995 GCA_034173665.1 Arcanobacterium sp. | reverse complement strand
CGAAACCAAATCAAATGGACGTGCACGGAATCGGTAAGAAGCAGAGGTCAAAGCACCTACTGGACAAATCTGGATGACATTTCCAGAGAAGTACGAGGAGAATGGCTTACCCTCAATATCAGCTTCCGCTGCACCAACTGGACCAGCTGCAAAACCAAGTTTCTTCCCGGCTGCTCCCTGTGGTCCAACATAGTCATTGGCGACGACGTCGACGTGCGTACCGTCTTCTTGGGAGAAGTCCAAAGTGCTTGCATCGAAGTTACCGATTTGTGAACCGTGCAAAGCATGCACGCCGTAACCTGGAGTGCCGCCACCACGACCTTGCAACTGGATGAATGCATCTCCGGCAATTTGTGAAGAGAAACGAGTACAACGTTGACACAAAATACAGCGATCGCGATCGAGCAAAATCTGGGAAGATACCGAGATTGGCTTTGGATAGGTGCGCTTAATATCAATGAAGCGCGAGGTGGTGCGGCCATCACTCATCGCCTGATTCTGCAGTGGACACTCGCCACCCTTATCACAAACAGGACAATCCATTGGATGGTTGATGAGGAGAAATTCCATCACACCATGCTGTGCTTTTTCCGCAACTTCCGAGCTCTTCGCTGAGAAAACTTCCATATTTGGAGCAACGGTTACGGCACAAGCTGGCTGTGGCTTTGGCATCTTTGAAACAACGCCGTCTCGATTTGGCATTGCAACCTCAACCAAACACTGGCGGCAAGCTGCTGCTGGCTTCAGTAATGGATGGTCACAAAATCGTGGAATGTGTACGCCAACCTGCTCTGCAGCACGGATAATCAGAGTTCCCTTCGGAACACTGACGTCCTTACCGTCAACCTTGAGGTTGACCAATTCAACTGGAGTTTCAGTCGTCATTAAGCACCTACTTTGTTGAAGAGAGCTGATTTAGCAATTGGGAAGAGATCTGCAGCTGCGGTGGTGTAACCCTTTTCGAATTCTTCACGGAAGAGCTCGATACCAGACTTAACTGGAGTTGCAGCAGCATCTCCAAGCGCACAGAATGAGCGGCCTTGAATATTGTTCGCAATCTCGTAAAGCAACTCAATATCGCCTTCTTGGCCCTTACCGGCTTCAAGACGATGCATAATCTGGCGCATCCAGAAAGTACCTTCACGGCAAGGAGTACACTTTCCACAAGATTCGTGCTGATAGAAATCAGTCCAGCGGGAAATTACTCGCACCACCGACACTGTTTCATCAAAAATCTGAATTGCACGAGTTGCCAGCATCGAGCCACCGCCAGCAACTTCTTCATAACCTAGCGGGATATCAAGATGATCTTGCGTCCAGATTGGCACAGAAGAACCACCGACGACGAAGAACTTTAACTCGTGTCCGTCACGGATACCGCCAGCGAGTTCAATAAGTTCACGCATCGTGATCCCGAATGGGGCTTCATACTGACCTGGGTTCTTGACATGGCCAGAGAGCGAGAAGATACCGTGCCCACGAGAATTCTGGGTGGATTCACCCATCTTCGTGAACCAATCCACGCCATGCAGAATAATTCCTGGCACAGAAGCAATTGACTCAACGTTATTAACAACTGTTGGACGTGCGTAAAGACCTTCAACTGCCGGGAATGGTGGCTTCAAACGTGGCTGGCCACGGAAGCCTTCAAGAGAATCGAGAAGTGCAGTTTCTTCACCACAAATGTATGCGCCTGCACCAGCATGAACGGTGATGTCAAGATCGTAATCGCCGTTTGGTCCGAGTCCCTTACCTAAAATTCCAGCTTCACGTGCTTCACGTACAGCTGCCATAAGCCGGCGATAAACGTGAACTACTTCGCCGCGAAGATAGATAAAGCCATGGTTGCCGCCAATAGCGAGCATACAGATAGCCATGCCTTCGATTAGCAAATGTGGGTTTGCCATCAGGAACGGAATATCTTTACAGGTTCCTGGTTCGGACTCGTCAGCGTTAACCACGAGATAACGTGGACCACCGTCTGGAGCTGGGAGGAAGGACCACTTCAAACCGGTTGGGAAGCCTGCACCACCACGACCACGGAGGCCAGAATCTTTCACCAGATTAGTGATTGCAGCTTCATCTTCTTGCTTTAAAGCCCAAGCCTTTTCCAAAGCCTGGTATCCCCCACCGTTACGGTAGGTTTCAAGAGTCCATGAACGTTCTTGGTCCCAGTTATTGCTGAGAACTGGAGCAAGTTTACCTGGAGCGGAAAATGTAGTCATTACTTTGTTCCTTCCGCATCTTGAGGAGCAGTCCAGCCTTGTTCGCGGGCAATCTTGAGCCCACGTAGAGTTGCTTCACCGGCTCCTACGCCTTCATTCACACGACCGTCTTCAAAGCCTGCAAGAACTCGTTCAATTTCTTTGAAGGTTCCGACAGTTTCTGGACCGCGTGTTGGGTGAATGCTCTTGCCGGCGCGAATATCGTCTACAAGTTGCTTTGCTGATTCTGGAGTTTGATTATCGAAGAACTCCCAGTTCACCATGATTACTGGCGCGTAGTCACATCCAGCATTACATTCAAGGCGTTCGAGGGTGATCTTTCCATCTTCAGTGGTTTCGTCATGTCCAACACCGACGTATTCAGTGAGTTCGTCCCAAATAATGTCGCCACCCATCACTGCACAAAGCGAGTTGGTACAAACTCCCACATTGTATTCGCCATTTGGATGACGACGATACTGAGAGTAGAAAGTCGCCACCGCGGAAACCTGGGCACGAGTTAAACCAAGAATATCTGCAACTAAGGTAATGCCACGTGGGGAACAAAAACCATCAACAGACTGAATTAAGTGCAGTAACGGCATAATCGCAGAACGTGACTGTGGGTAACGCGAAAGGATTGCCTCGGCGTCGGTTCGAATTTGTGCCTCTACTTCTGGAGCATATGTATTCGACATTAGCGATCAACACCTCCCATAACCGGATCAATCATGGCCAAAGAAACAATCAAATCTGCGAGCATTCCACCCTCTGCCATTACGCTTAAAGAC
>JAXFDG010000058.1:0-7657 GCA_034173665.1 Arcanobacterium sp. | reverse complement strand
CGATATACCAAATTCGATGCATTGGTGTTGCTCCATCGAGTCTCGCAGCATCAATAACATCTCGATCCAGTTCACGAATTGCAACGGTTGTGCTCACAATGATTGGAAAAACCACAATAATGAAGCAAAGGATTACAATTGCTCGCATTCCATAGCCCACCCACGTAACTAGAAGTGGAGCTATCGCAATTGCCGGAATAGCTTGTGAAGCCGCAATAAACGGTTCCACACTCGCGCCAAAAAGACGTAAATGAGCAATCGCAACTCCTAACGGGACTCCGATACTCGCCGCTAAAACCGCTCCACTTAAAGCTTCAAGAGTGGTTTGTGCAAGTGACTGGAGGAGATACCCATTACTGATACCAAAATGCAAGCGTTCAATTACTGTTTCTGGACGCGGCAAAATTGACGAATGCACTAGTGCAAAGTGCGTGAGAAACACCCAAAGCACACAGAAGAAAATTGCAAGAATTATTGGTGCGATAATTCTTTTGTGTCGCATTTTCTGTCCTAACCGTCTATTTGCGCGCGCCAGGACAGTACACAAAGATGCAGGCTTCCGCCTGAGTTCGTGCGCCTCCCATCCGGACTTTTACCGTCGGTTTAGGAATTTCACCTAATCAACCAAATATATAATTTGGGTCGCGGACTATCACCGCCGGTTCAGACTTACACTGACCCTGGAGCACTTCAGTACAGAAACAGTATAACTCACTTTATTATTTAGTGAGAATGTTGGAGCGCAAGCTCACGTAGAGCCGCAACTTCTGCATAAGCATCTTCAGCTTTATAGACTGCTGATCCAGCAACAAAAGTATCCGCACCAGCAGCTGCAGCAATCTCAATAGTGTCGCGGGAAATTCCGCCGTCTACTTGAATCCACACATCAAGTCCAGATTTATTTACTGCCTCTCGGGTACGCTGAACTTTCGGCATCATTGACTCAATAAAACTTTGCCCGCCGAAGCCAGGTTCAACAGTCATGACAAGAATCATGTCGAATTCATGCAAAATATCTAAATACGGTTCAATTGGCGTAGCCGGCTTTAGTGCAATTCCAGCACGTGCACCAAGAGCTCGAATCTCACGTGCCAAACGAAGTGGGGCTGCTGCTGCTTCCGCATGGAAAGTGACGGACTTTCCGCCTGCTTCCACAAATTGCGGAGCCCAAAGGTCTGGATTTTCAATCATTAAGTGACAATCCAAAGGAACTGGAGAAACTTTCGCAATAGACTCAACAATTGGTAGTCCGAGAGTCAAATTTGGCACAAAATGATTATCCATAACATCGATATGTGCCCAATCAGCATTGGCAATTTTTCCAAGTTCACCCTGCAAATCTGCAAAATTACTATTTAAAATCGAAGGATTAATTCGCACTCCCATTAGTTCTTCCTTAAATTGTTAAATACATTTATGCTACTTTTAAATTTAAATGAAAATTTAAAAGTGTTTATAGGTCTAAAAGCTTGATTTACAGTGATTAAGTTTGTTCTCCTGAAACTTTAAGCTGAAGCTGAAGCTGTTTTTTGCAGTACTGCCATAAACATTGCATCACTTCGATGAAGATCTGGCCATAACTGAAGCATTCCTTTAGTCAAGGAAATCTCTCGTAAACTAGATTGAGATGCCACTTCCGAAATATCGAGAAGCTCTACATTTTCATATTCTGCCAAAAATTCCATAACGACATCACGAGTTTCTGATAAATGCGAAGAACACGTCACATAAGCAGTAATACCGCCAACTCGCGTAGCCTTAAATCCAGATAACAGTAGCTCTTTTTGAAGAACTGCTAAATCTAAAATATCTCCGGCAGTTTTCCTCCATCGAGCCTCAGGACGTCGGCGTAACGCGCCAATACCTGAGCACGGCACATCAACTAATACTCGATCATAAACATTTGGTTCTAAAGTTCCGATTTCACGCCCATCGCCTTGACGTAAATGAACAATATCAGACCACGGAAGGGTTCCCTGTGCCACCAAATTTAAGCGATGCTCATGTAACTCATTCGCATATATTTCAGCTCCCCGCTGAGCAGCAAGAGCCGCCAAAGTTGCAGTTTTTCCGCCGGGACCAGCACATAGGTCTAACCATTGTGAATCAGGTTGAGTAATCGGAATGTTAGCAAAAATCTTTGCCACGAGTTGCGAACCTTCATCTTGAACTCCTGCAAGCTTATCTTTAACTGCAAAAATTCGGTGCGGATCACCGTTCTCAAGAGTAAGGGCCGAATCAACCAAATAAGGTGGAGAACTAGACATTTTTCCGCGCTGAATATCAGTTTCCAAAGATTTAATTGAAATTTCACGAGCAACCAAAGAAACAGGAGCGGGAGTATTATTCGCCTTTAACACAGAAAGTAATTCTTTTGGTTCACGGCCAGTTTCTTTCAAAGTTTTTAAATAGGAACTAATAATCCAACACGGATGAGAAAACCAAGCACTTAAGAAATCAAGACTACTGGCTTTTCCACCATTAGCTTCCAATAGTACATCTCGCCATTGTGCCGTGCTTCGTTCTGAGATTCGCCGCAGCACTGCATTAACAAAACCAGAAGCACCAGTTCCGATTAGATTACGAGTTAACATCACCATTTCGTAAATTGCAGCATGCGCAGGAGTTTTTAATTCTAAAAGCTGATATGCACCGAGACGGAGCAAAAGCAAAACCTCAATATCTAAATCAGATAAAGTTTTATCACCGATACAGTGCGCAATAATCGCATCCCAACGCCCCTGCAAACGGATAGTTCCGTAACTTAAATTAGTCACATAAGCTGCATCTTGTTTGCCTAAATTAGCATGCTTAATAACTTGAGGAACAACTAAATTCGCATAAGCATCTTCAGTCTCTACGGTCAACAAAATTTCGTATGCCAACTCACGACAGTAATCGTGTTGTCTCCGTCCAGGGCGCCAATTACTGGGACGAGTTTTACTCATTTTCCATTCCTAAATTAAAGATAAGACTTGAGTTACCAATTCCTCTGAACCAGTCAACCGCTGTCATTTCTTTTTTCCCAGCAGGTACAACTGTACTAAGGACAATAGTTCCTGCTCCTGTTCCAATATGTACTTCTTTATCTACTAATTTAATAGCTCCAGCTTGTATTTCAGGATGATTCTCAGGCGAGGCTTGAACTTTTCCAAGTTTTATCCTAGTCCCGTCGAGTATCGTCCAAGATCCTGGTTCAGGGGTGTAAGCATTGACTTTATTTCTGATAGTTTGTGCTGATTCAGTCCAATTCACTTGCGAGATTTTCGTAGTTAAAAGTCCTGAAAAACTTGGTTCACCCACTTGTGTTACAAATGTGTCTTCAGCATTAGCTAATCTTTGGAAAGACTCTGCAAAAACCTCAGCACCAAAAAAAGATAACTCTGTAAGCATCTCACCTGAGCTTGCCGTAAGATCAAGGATAAAATCGCGTTGTAAATGAATCGGCCCAGTATCTAGCCCTTTTTCAATTTGAAAAACAGTTACACCAGATTCATAGTCCCCTGCAGCCATGGCCCCTTGCACTGGTGAAGCACCTCGCCATTTAGGAAGTTTTGAGAAATGCAGATTAAGCCATCCATATTTCGGAATCGAAAGTAGCGATTCTGGAATTAATTTCCCGTACGCAACTACAGCAATCGCATCTAATTCAAGTTCAGATAACAACTCATGGATTTCTAAATTATCTTTTAATCGATTTGGAGTTAATACTGGAATCCCTAATTCTTCAGCGTATGTTTGAATAGCTGACGGCGTGAGCACTCTTTTTCGCCCCGTTGGCGCTGGAGCTTGCGTGAGCACGAACTTTACTTCATGATCTTTGCGCAATGCATCTAAACTGGGAATCGCCATCGCCGGGGTTCCTGCAAAACCAATTTTCATTTATTTTCTCTTCTTTTCAAAAAATATCTCAAATTCTTAATAACATTAGTTTATCTTGCATCAGATATTTCGCTTAGTCGCTTAGTTGTAATTTTGTTGGAAAATATTTACGGATTAATACGCAAACGAATTGAATTTTCGCGAGTATTTAATTCTAATTGCCGAATCGCCGTAGTAAGTTCGCGTGAAAACGCTATTAATTGCGAAGAATTAATCCGGTAAACACAGCGATGTAAAGGATCTCCGTGAACTTCATCTTTAAGTTCATAAATGGCAGATAGCGATACTCCAAAAGAAATTTCTATTTCAAAATTTGCTAATGTTATTTCTGTTTTTGGTTCTAAAGATGAATCTTTAGAAGTATTTAGGTTTTTTAAACGCTCTTTCATTACACCGTTAAGAAGTTCGAGCTGCTTCCGTGATCCAGTAATCTCAAACCAAGTCGCCACTGGTGGTAAAGCTAATTCTTGACGTAATTGAATTTGTGCATTTTCCCATGTGGAAAAATCCCATCGACCTAAAGTCATCAGCAAGTCCTCTGGAATATCTCCAACTATTAACGCTTCTCCCCCATCTTCTTGAGCTTTTACCTTAATTAGAGTTTTCGCAATTATCCGTAAAAACTGCTGTTCAGCATCTAATTTCAAAGAATTAAGTAAATATCCTGCATCCAAGAAAATGCCGGCCGCATATTTTTCTCGTGCCTCGGGTTCAGAACCTGGCATCGCGATTACAATTTTATTGCCAGTAATCTCATCTAATTCATGATCTGGATTTGCGATTACTATCGGTTGATTCGGAAAGGCCTTTCCAATTTCTTGCGCTGTCCTCCGAGAGCCAATTCTTAAAGCTCGATAAGCTTGCCCACCACATTCTAAACAATTAAATGAAGTATAGATTTTTGTGCAATTACCACAGTGAAATCCTGCTCGATACTCTTCAACAGAAAGCAAATGCCCACAACGTTGACACTTGCCACGAGATCCGCAATTCACGCAAGCAATAACCGGGATATACCCTGATTTCGGCACAACAATTAATACAGAACCCCTCTGCAAGCCCTCTCGTACTACTTTAAAGACACTCGCAGGCATTCGCTGCCAAGGTTGATCATCAACACCCAGCTCACCAAGACCATATACGTGCGGAGTCTTCGCTTTTCGCACCTCAGCAGGTGCTTGAGAAGAGCTTCCCCCTGTTTCTCCCGCCCAAAAACTAGCCCAAATACTTGGTCCCTGACTCAAAGAGATTAATGCACAATTTTGCAGTTGCGCACGCATCCGTAATACTTCTCTGATTGGAAGATAGGGGGCTCGACGTTCTTCATAAGCCGCATGTGCATCGTCTACGATGATTATTTTCTGCAAATTCTTCACAGGCATCCAGGCCGCAGCTCTAGTTCCAATAACAATTCGCACCTGACCACAAAGAATTCGAACAAATTCTTCATAACGCTTACGCGGTTCTTGCCCACCACTAATTAAAGAAATTTCTTCAGATGGAAATACTCTAGAAATAACAGCTGCACATTCTTCAGCCTTATCAAAAGTTGGAAGAATAATCATTACACCATCTTCGAAATTCCCTTGTGTAAGAATAGCGCTTATTTGTGAATAAAAATCATCTGACGCAAGTAAATGTCTGCTAAAAACTTGAAATTTCGCACCAGACACAGAATCAGATAAAGAAGTAGAAACACTCTTATGAGAAGACGTTGCCGCAATAGCAGTTCGATATTCTTTCTCCACTCCAGCATTTCGTGCAGGTATTGCCAATCTTAAAATATTCCCAATTGAAGTAGCTGTAAAATCACTAATTTCTTGAGCTAATTGATAAATTTCTGGTTGCAATAGCGGAAAATTAGAAACGACAGCACGAATCGGCCGGAGTTTCCCAGCTAGTACTGAACTATCAACGCGCTCAATCACATATCCACTAACAAGTTGCGAACCAAAGTCAACCCGCACCTTTGCCCCAACTCGCAAATCTTGAAAACGCTTTGGAATTGAGTATTCATAAAAAGAATTTAAATGTGCTAAAGCAGAATCTAAAACCACTCTCGCAACTGGAGCAGCTATTTCAGAAACAACTTTTTGCGCAACAGGCAAGTATTCGAGTAACCCGTCTTGCACACCTAAATCAAAGCCTTCTACAGGCTCTCCAGGAATAGCTTGAATCGGGTAATCATCCATACTGCTATTGAATCATCTCCGGTAATCAAATTTCTAAAATCAACTAATACTAATAATAAAATCGCTGGAAGCGCTAAAGCTCCCAGCAATTTAAATTATTTTGTTAGATTGCAGCAAGTAATGCCTCAACCTTATTCGTTGCTTCCCAAGTAAAGTTGGCATCTTCACGACCGAAATGGCCATAAGCTGAAGTCGCATGATAAATCGGTCTTAACAAGTTAAGCTCTGCGATAATTGCTGCTGGACGCAAATCAAACACACTATTGACAGCTGCTTCAATTTTTTCCAGAGCGACTGTTTCTGTACCGAAAGTGTCTATCCGTAGCGATACCGGATGGGCTCTTCCAATGGCATAAGCAACCTGAACTTCACATCGCTTTGCAAGTTTTGCAGCAACAATATTTTTTGCTACCCACCGTGCAGCATATGAAGCCGAACGATCTACCTTGGAAGGATCTTTTCCAGAGAAAGCACCCCCACCATGCCGCGCCATTCCACCATAAGTATCAACAATAATCTTCCGGCCAGTTAATCCGGCATCTCCCATTGGCCCGCCAATCACAAACCGTCCAGATGGGTTTACTAAAATATCCATCTGGGATTGGTCATAATTTCCTGCGTATTCAGCAAGCACTGGAACGATAACGTGCTCCTTAATTGAAGCAGCAAGAGTTTCTTGCGAGATATCTTCATCGTGCTGAGTAGAAATAACCACAGTATCGATAGAAGTCGGAATACCGTCTTCATAAGAAACCGTAACTTGTGTTTTCCCATCGGGACGGAGCCCTGAAACGATTCCCTGCTTTCGCACAAAGGCTAAGCGTGCAGCTAAACGATGGGAGAGGAAAATTGGTAACGGCATTAACACTTCGGTCTCATCAGAGGCGTATCCAAACATCAATCCTTGGTCTCCGGCTCCTTGATGATCATAAAGATCCACTTCTTGAGCTAGACGCGCTTCAAGTGCCGTGTCCACGCCGTCGGCAATATCTGGAGACTGGGATCCGATAGAAACTGAAACGCCACAGGAATCTGCATCAAAACCAATCTTCGAAGAAGTGTATCCAATATCGTTTAGACACTCTCGCACAATTCCTGGAATTTCTACATAAGCTGAAGTCGTAATTTCCCCGACTACATGCACTAAACCTGTTGTTACAACTGTTTCTACAGCAACACGAGCTCGTGGGTCTTGTTCTAAAATCGCATCAAGAATTGAATCTGAAATACGATCACAAACCTTATCCGGGTGCCCTTCAGTAACTGATTCAGAAGTAAATTGTTGGCGCATAGTTATTCTTTCGTAAAAATCTTTTAACTCTACTATTCTAATGAATATTTCTTGATTAAGAAGTTAGATACTCAGATATAAGGGTCACTAACTGAGCTGCAGTTACTTCTTTAGTACCGGAAAAATCAGCCACAGAAACTCCGTTATCATCGACGACGTGTAACCGTGTTTCAACATCGCCAAACCCGAGCCCGGCCCCAACTTCATTAATCACTAAAAGATTTGCACCTTTCCGAAGCGCTTTTTCACGGCCTAATTCAAGAAAATCTTTCTGGTCATTACCAGTTTCTGC
>JAXFDG010000057.1:0-2880 GCA_034173665.1 Arcanobacterium sp. | reverse complement strand
AAAGAGCTTTTGAAAAATCATCTTTTACGCAGTGAAAATACTGAAGAGGCTCGAGTCTTGCCGGTAATTCTTGACGGCGGGGCAATGCCTTGGATACTTGGCCCAGAATTGCGTAACTTGGCACAAAATGCTGGTGTGCTTTTAATTCTTACCCCGCACCGCGGAGAACTTATCCGGCTCTGTCAACTCCTAGAATTATCTGAAAATTCAGCAGAAGCATTAGCAAGAGAAACTGGTTGCGTCGTCGTTGATAAAGGAAATACCACAACTATTGTGACTCCAGAAGGTGTGCGATACGCGCAAACAAACGCAACTCCTTATCTCGCTACTGCCGGAAGTGGAGATGTGCTCGCGGGAATTATGGGAGCGTTATTATCTGTTGCGGCACCAATTCAGACTTTCGGTACTATCGTTGAAAATAAGCGAGAGCTTCTCGGGACTCTTGCCCACGCCGTCTATTTGCATAATTTGGCGGCACACCAGACTTTCGCCTCAGGGATGCTAAGCAGAGCAAGCGATATTATCGATGCGTTACCGAAAACGATTTATCAATTTTTTAAGTAAGTGGAGTATTTCATGAGTGATCCACGCTTTGCTGGAGCGCATTATCCTTCTCGTGCTCTGATTTCGCGCAAAGCCTTTGAACATAACTTGCAAGTGGCTCGCAAATTAGCAGGAAACGCCGAATTAATGGCTGTTATTAAAGCTGATGCTTATGGTCACGGTGCAGAAAAAATTGGTGAGTGGGCGCTTGATGCGGGAGTGAAATGGCTTGGCGTAGCGCAATTAGGTGAGGCGATTGACCTTCGTCGAGCTTTGCAGCAACGAGGGCGAATGTTGGCATTAATTGCTGAGCCGGGTGCGCCTTTTTGGGAAGCTCTTGAACTCGGGATCGACCTTTCGCTTAGTGCAAGCTGGGCCCTTGATGAGATTGCGGTTGCTTCTGCAGAATCGAAAATTAAAGCACGCGTTCATATTGAAGTCGATACGGGAATGTCGCGTGGTGGATTTTTACTTGATGAGCTTCGCCGGATAGCGCCGTTAATTGCAGAATATGCAAAGAGTGGATTGATTGAAACAGTTGGGCTTTGGTCGCATTTAGCACGCGCCGATGAACTTGATGACACGGCAACAATGGCACAGGTTGCGGTGTTTGAAGAAGCAAAGCAAATAGTGGCAGATGCGGGTCTGGAAATTGAAATTTTCCATCTTGCTGCCAGTGGTGGAGCGCTGTGGCATGAAGCTACGAAATACGACATGGTTCGAATGGGGGCGTTGCTTTATGGAATTAGCCCGGAGCCAGAAAATGCGACTGCCGAAGAAATGGGCTTATGGCCAGTAATGAAGCTTGAAGCCGATTTGGTGTCTGTGCGTGATGTTCCGGCTGGAGTGGGCGTGAGCTATGGGCATACAGCAGTTACGCCGGTACCGATACGTTTGGGAACAGTTCCCTTGGGGTATGCAGATGGGATTCCGCGGCATGCTTCAAATAGCGCTGAAGTTGTGATTGGAAAGACCCGGCATCGGTTAATTGGTCGGGTCTGTATGGATCAATTTGTTGTGGAAGCCCCCGGGGCAGTTCCGGGAGATACTGTGACATTATTCGGAGCTTCCGCTGAGGGCTATCCTACGGCTGACGACTGGGCACGTTATTGTGACACAATTGGATATGAAATTATCTGCCGCTTAGGTACACGAGTGCCGCGGTACTACGTGGATTAATATTGGAGAATTGATGACGATCGAGTTTAGTATTCCGAGTGCTGAGCAGATTCAACTGCTCGGAGCGGCATTTGGGGCAAATGCAACCGGTGGCGAACTTGTGATGCTAAATGGCCCGTTAGGGGCTGGAAAAACTACGATGACTCAAGGGATTGCCCGCGGGCTTGGAATTGCGGCCCGAATTTCTTCTCCGACCTTTGTGATTGCCCAAAATTATCACGGGAAAAATGGCGTAGATTTAGTGCACGTAGATGCATATCGTTTAGATTCAATTGAGGATTTAGATGCTCTGGATTTAGATTCTTCATTGGAGGAATCTTTGACGGTAGTGGAATGGGGCGAAGGAAAAGTTGAAGTACTTAGCGCTGACCGCATTGAAATTGATATTCACCGTCCAGTAGGTTCGGAATCCGGGTTCGATCCAGAAGATCTTTATGGAGATGCTCCGCGAACATTAGAAATTCGTGCTTTTGGCGCGGCCGGTGAGGCATATTTGGAAAAGGTCTTAGCAGATTCAAGCATTGACTCTTTAACCCAAATTGCTGGAGCGAGTTCTGCAAGGTTGGAAGTTGCGCCGGCGATTATTGCAGAAAATACACCAGAATCTTGAGTCTGTGGCAGTTGTGGTGTATGAAATGTTGACCCTAAGAAATCGTTTCCGCTCACTGCTGGGAGCACTTTTCTGTTTATTCTTTATTTCTTTTGGCGTTCCTGTGTCACAGGCGATGACCGACGACGAGCAAATTACTCAGTGGATTAATGAAAACTATGTTTCGCTACTGCGATTATCGCAAGCGGAGGTGTTATCCTCCTATGATTCGGCGGTTTTCCCGGATTTCACAGTTGAAACACCACGAATAGTTGCTAATTTTGCGGAAGATGCTGCAAGTGGTAGTGGGTATTCTCTAGATATTAATGGCGAGTATGTTGCCGTAATTTCTAACCCGGATGGACTTCCGATTTTACTACTTAATTTTGTGAAGCAAGGTTCAGAAATTACTGATGGAAAAATTCTTGAGGATCCGAAACTAGCAGAGCGAATTTTCTCTTTTACTGAAGGAACAGTAATCGTTCATGATCTTCCTACTAAAGCTTGGTATCGAATCATCGCAGATAAGATTGAAGCGATTGATACAGGTGGAGAAAAAGTACTGTTAG
>JAXFDG010000056.1:0-2334 GCA_034173665.1 Arcanobacterium sp. | reverse complement strand
AGTAAAGGGAAGAAATTGACGAGTTGTACCCGCCGTACTCATCTGCACCAACAGTGAATGATGCAGTGGTAGCTGCGCCTTCGCTCTTCTTCACATCAACTGTGGAAGAACATGCGCTAAGTGCTAGTGCTGCGGAAGCACCGACAACGAAAATTGGAAGAACCTTATTTCGCTTCATTTGTCACCTCTTTTGTAATGTATTCGTGCGGGAATTGACGACGTGGTACAAGCTACCGCGTGGTTTCAAGTCACGCCGTATTCAATTCGAGCAACGATGCCGAAACATCGTTATGGAAGAAAACTATACCTGAGGAAGTTTTGATTTCGAGAGAATTTTTCTTAACTTCAAGATTTATTTCCAAACAAACCTTAAAGAAATTGCAAAATATTAAAGGAATAGTCAGAACGACGGGAAAAATATTTATGCATTAACCCCTGTGTTATTTCCTGATTTTCCAATACTTTTCCAATAAACAACACGCCAGCACTACCCAAAGCAGCCGTGCATATTTTTCACTTAAATCGTGTATTTATTCACTCGCAGTATTTTTTTGCAATTTGGGTCACACTTTCTTCAGTGTCAAATATTGAGAAGATAAATGCCACAAACAATCAAAATGAGACTAATCAATAGCACGAGGAGTCCCGGGAAATGCCAAACAACCCGCTTCTCCGTTAGCGCAGACTGCGCCGTTAGTAAATTTTGTTTCGTTAAAGTTTCTTGCATCCGCCGAATTAAACTAATCACCTGTGCCGTTCGCACAAAATATTTCTTCGTTCCCTGGTTATGCCATGGAATAGATTTCACTGAACCTTGCTCAACATTAAGCACATGTGCTGTCACCCGAGAAAATCCACCCCGACCCGGGAAAGCTGCAACTGCATCCCGTGTTTGATTCTCACGACGCCGTCGGCCCTCTGAAGTAAAAGTTTCTCCAAAAGATCCCTCCGAAGCTCGAGCATTTTGCGAAACAATTACTAAGCCAAAATGCATCTCGCACTCTTGATAGAGGCTCCAAGGAATAAAAGTCTGCCGGAAAACATTTGTAATCGTAATTCCCCGTACAGTCAGCTCTATTTTCAGCCCCAAAAGAAAAATATAGATTACCCCAAACAACCCCACCGCAATAAGTAGAGGCTGATATGTGGCGCGAGAAGCCGGCTCAAGATAAGTGAAAACCAGCAAAAAAATCACGATTAAGAACGATAACACCGCCCAGAATAGTTTCGTCTGTGAGCGCAACACATATTTAGGATTCATCATGCTGCAATTATAATTGAGCCGTGCATATTCTGAATCTTCTTGAGTTCGGTCCGATTAACTACCTTCGCGTCGATCGGCTACAGCGTTGGTTAAACACTGAGGTAGCAAATGGGAATCACCCCGATACATTAATCGTCTGGGAATCCCAAGATGTCTACACAGCTGGACGACGAACCAAACCAGAGGATATTCCAAACCACGATATTCCAGTAATCGAAATGGACCGTGGCGGGTCTGTAACGTACCACGGACCTGGCCAGCTCGTGGTCTATCCAATTATTAAAGTTAAACCACCCCAAGATGTGGTTCGCTTCGTCCGCGTTACTGAACAAGCTCTAATTCAGGCAATGTCAGAAATTAACCTCGAAACTTCAGTGGTTGCTGGACGCTCCGGAGTTTGGGTGCAACGCCCTGGACAAATCGACGAGAAGCTCTGTGCGATTGGAATTAAATTCGCTCGCGAAACAACAATGCATGGCTTAGCCCTAAACGTGACTACTGATCTTTCAAAGTTCGGGGAAGTTGTTCCATGCGGAATTACTGACGCCGGCGTTACGAGCCTGCAAGCTCAAGGCTTGCAATATAATTTAGAGAATACGGCCAATTTAGTCATAAAACACCTCGCACTGCACTATCGCGAGTTTCAAATTCACCCTTCAGAGCTTGCAAACGATAAGCATATTGCTGGAAACCCACAACCGCAGCAAATCTCATTAAACTCATTAGACTGCAAAAACTATCTGCAGCATCTTGCTCTCGAAAACGAACTTCCGGGCTGATTACTCTTGCTGAAAATTCTGAGCACTCCTGAAGAAAATAGGCTCCTATAAATAAGTCTAATAAATCACGAACGCTCAGCTCAGAGCATGCACAGTTCCAATTCAGATTTTCCTTGCGATAGACTGCAACAAGTTTAAGATTAATAAGGATTTTCAAATGACCCCTGCACCACGCGTTGACCCTGATGGCCGAAAATTACTTCGCGTTGAAGAACGCAATCGTGAAACTCCGATTGAGCAAAAGCCTGAATGGATTAAAACCACAGCACATGTCGGTAAAGAATATGAAGA
>JAXFDG010000055.1:0-4796 GCA_034173665.1 Arcanobacterium sp. | reverse complement strand
GCTGCTGACTCGGATGCGCTTCGGGTTGCGGCTAATGAGTTGACGCAAAAAGTTGCTTCGCAAAATGCTGTGGTTGTACTTTTTGCGGTGGCAAATGATCGCCCTGTCGTTTTGATTACTGCTTCGGCCGAGGCCCAGAGTGCTGGGATTAAAGCTGGAGAATTAGTTTCGATTGCGGCAAAGATTCTCGGCGGTGGAGGCGGCGGTAAGCCAGCTATGGCTCAAGGCGGCGGTACTGATATTTCCCAAATTGACAATGCTTTAGCAGCGATTAAGGCGCATCTTTCCTAATGCGTAAAGGAGTGCGGATTGGAGTGGACGTAGGCCAAGTTCGGGTCGGGATTGCAAAATCTGACTCGGACGGTCTAATGGCCACTCCAGTTGGCACCTTTTATCGTGAAAAAAATGACTTTAGTGCTGTTTTTCGCTTGGTGAAACAGTTATCAGTGATTGAAATTATTGTTGGGTTACCGAAGAATATGGATGGTTCTGAGGGAAAATCTGCGATTATGGCACGGCGATGGGCGCGGAAAATTTCCCGGAAACTCCCAGAAATTTCAGTTAGGCTTATAGATGAGCGTTTAACCAGTGTTTCAGCACATCGGTTATTGCAAGAAGCTGGACGAAAAGAAATTGATCATCGAGACATAGTGGATCAAGTTGCGGCAGTATTGATTCTTGAGCAAGCTTTAGAATTAGAAAAGAAAACTGGTGAAATTCCGGGATACAAGGTGGATAACGAAAATTGACAGAACTATTTCAAACTAACTCGGTTGAAGCAGGGCAGTCAGCTTCACCTCGCCCTAATAAAACGAAGAAACGTATTGTTAGTGCAATCGTTCTTTTGGTAACTGTGTTTTTAGTTTCATTCACTGCCTCAGTGGTTTGGCCGAAGGTTTCGGATATTTTTACTGGCACGGAAATTGCAGATTATGAAGGATCTGGAACTAATCCGGTAGTAGTTACAATTCCGGAGGGAGCTACCGGAACTAAGATTGGTGAAGTTCTCCATGAAGCAGATGTAGTTAAGTCTAGCGAAGCTTTTGTGGAGGCTTTTAAAGCCAATCCAAGAGCTCAGTCAATTATGCCTGGCTCTTATTTACTGAATTCAAAGCAGTCTGGAGTGAGTGCAGTAGCAGCACTGCTAGATCCGGCTTCACGAGCAGAAAATACTGTGACCATTCCTGAAGGCTTCACAAAAGCACAGGTGTTTGCGCGAATTGAAAATGTTCTTGGAATTCCATTAGCTGAGGTTGAAGCTGCTGCAAAGAGTTCTGAGATTGGTTTGCCAGCTGAAGCGAATGGAGATATTGAAGGTTGGATATCTCCGTTAACCTATAAATTTGAACCAAATGCAACTGCTGAAGATGTTTTGAAAACAATGGTTGCAGCACGTCTGAAAGATATGGAAAGTTTAAATATTTCGAGATCAGATTGGCAGAGAACTTTAATTGTTGCTTCGATTGTGCAACGTGAAGTAAATTGGCCCGACCACTATGGAAAAGTGGCTCGAGTGATTGAAAATCGTTTGCTTCCAGGCTCCGAATCAAATGGCTTACTACAGATGGATTCAACTGTTCTTTACGGTGTTGGGAAAACCGGTGGTATTCCAACTGCAGATGAACTGGCAGCTGATAATCCATATAACACTTATAAACATACCGGGCTACCGCCAACTCCAATCTCAAACCCGAGCTTTGAGGTTCTTGCGGCTACGGTGAATCCACCAGCTGGGGACTGGCTTTATTTTGTCACAGTAAATCTGGATTCCGGGGAAACTAAGTTTGCAAAAACTTTAGCGGAGCACAATAAGAATGTGGCAGAATTCCGCGCTTGGGTTGAGGAAAACCGATAATATCGGTCTATTTAAGCCGGCAACATGAGCATTAATCGAATACCGGAGAAGGATTTGAATACGATAAAGCAGCAATTTGCTGGAGTTGTGGGAGCGCCGATTAAGCATTCGATGTCTCCAATACTGCATTTTGCTGGGTGGCAACCAACAGAATTTTCAAAGATTGAGCTCGTTCCAGGGGAACTAGCGAACTATATTTCAACTTTAGATAATAATTGGGTTGGTTTAGCAATTACGATGCCTTTTAAACAAGAAGCATTGTTGTGTGCCGATCAAGTTGATGGTTTGGCAAAAGCAGTTGGATCTGTGAACACACTAGTTTTTCAAAAAACTGGTACAACTCGGATGACTATTGGATTTAATACAGACGTTGCTGGAATTGTTAATGCCTTTAGAGAATGCGGATATGTTCCAACTGTTGGAGCTAAGGCAATGATTCTTGGATCTGGGGCAACGGCGTCGTCAGCTCTCGCAGCTTTAGTTCAACTGAAAGCTGACGACGTGTTAGTTGGTTCGCGTTCGAAACATGCTCCGAATTCGGTATTTACAGTTTCGCATCGGTTGCACTTACCAATCTCTCATGTGCCTTTAAATAATTCAGCTGAATATTTACCAAAACAAGATTTAGTGGTTTCAACTTTGCCAAGTGGAGTCGCCGATAATCTCGCACAGGATTTACCGAAAGTAGATTTACAGGGAAAATACTTACTTGATGTATCGTATGATCCGTATCCGAGTAAAATAAGTGCGGCTTGGGAAGAACGTGGAGGAATAGTTGTTCCAGGTTGGCTGATGTTGTTACATCAAGCAGTCGATCAAATTCGATTATTTACTGGGAAGAATCCCGATTTAGAACTGATGCGAACAGCTTTGACAGAAGAACTGCTGAAGCGAGGATTGCAAAAAGCTGGCTTTTAAAAACTAGCTTTTGAGATGGCGCGAAAAATCATGTAAATCGCAGAGTCTGAGTTCTTTTAATATTTTCTCTTGCTCTTGCTTAGTTATGCACTTTTGGAATTTTTGGATTCGCTTTCCACAATATCCAGTAGAGGCATATTTGAAATAGTGGTCATAACTATATTTCTAAAATATGACTTTTTCACAATGGATTAATGGAATCACTTACCGACTTTTTAATATCTGGCAGCTTATTGGACTATTAGCAGCTTTTCAGATTATCTATTTTATTTTATTCGAGATAGCAGGATTTTCTCTCTTCCAAGGGACTCTCTACTCATTTTGTTTTACAACTCTTTCTGTGAATGTTGTAATTGATGTTTTAACCAAGAAATTGATAATTTTTTGGACAAACTTATCCTTATTAAGTTCCTTGCTAATTTTGAGTATTGCAATAGCAGAAGAGCAGGTTTTTCTGTCTCTTGGGAATTTTTCTCAGTTCTTCTTTATCGGTTTTGCGTTATTTATACTTTGGTGGTTTTTACCAAGAGGAATTGGCCGCGGAGATTTACGGATTCTTTTTGTTTTATATTTTTTGAGTCCGATATACGGTTGGTGGTTAATTTTATTGATTTTCGGAATTGCTGCTGGAGAAGTTTTAATATTTTATTCCTTACAGTACTTAATAAGGCAAAAAACTGTTGGGGAAATTCCTTTTTCGCCTTTCTTGGTTGCCACAGCAATAGTTACTCTCTCACTCTTAAAGTGAAGAAAATATTATTACTTTCACGATACTTTCTGTATTGCTAAATGAATGGAATCGCAACCTTTGCCGAAACCATGGCAGAATCAAATTATGATTAATTGGACTACTGCAGGTGAATCACATGGACCGGCTTTGGTGGCATTGCTTGAAGGAGTGCCAGCGGGAGTAAAGATAACTAGTGCAGATATTGAGCATGAGCTAGGACGCCGTCGGCTTGGATATGGACGTGGTTCACGGCAGAAGTTTGAGCAGGATACGCTACGAATTTTAGCTGGAGTGCGACACGGTGAAACTATTGGATCTCCGATTGCCTTGGAAATCGGAAATTCAGAATGGCCTAAATGGGAAACAGTGATGAGCGCTGATCCAGTACCAGCTGAAGCATTATTAATTGATGCTGGAACTGGGGATGAACGTGAGGTTGCACGAAATAAAAAGCTCACGAAACCGCGTCCAGGGCATGCAGATTATGTTGGAATGAAGAAGTTTGGGTTGAGTGATGCGAGGAATGTTCTTGAGCGTGCATCAGCACGAGAAACTGCGGCCAGAGTTGCTTTAGGAGCTGTTGCAAAACAATTTTTACGGCAAATAAATGGTGTTGAAATTGTTTCACACGTAGTGCAAATCGGCACGGTTAAAAGCACCTTAAAAAAACTTCCAATTCCTGAAGAGACACCAAGATTAGATGCCTCTGAAGTTAGAACTTTGGATCGTGCACTAGAAGCTGCCTTTATTGCTGAAATTGATGCAGCCAAAGCAGTAGGTGACACTCTTGGCGGAGTGGTTGAAGTAGTAGCTTACAACGTTCCTCCAGCGCTAGGCACCTACACTAATAATCGTTTTCGGCTTGATGCTCAAATTGCCGGAGCAATGATGTCGATTCAAGCGGTTAAAGGCGTGGAAATTGGCGATGGCTTTGCAGTAGCTGGACTACGTGGTTCTCAAGCGCATGATGAAATATTTGGGTTGGCCAATGAAGTTAATCGAAAGACGAATCATGCTGGTGGTCTTGAGGGCGGTATGTCAAATGGCGAGCCGATTATTGTCAGAATTGCTTATAAACCAATTTCTACAGTTCCAAGGGCTTTGCAAACAGTTGATTTAGCAACAGGGGAAGCCGCTCAAGCTTTACACCAACGCTCTGATACAACGGCTGTTGTTCCTGGCGCGGTTATTGCAGAAGCAGTATTGGCCTTAGTGCTAGCAGAAGCTGTAACCGAGAAATTTGGGGGAGATTCATTGCGTGAAGTAAAACGTAATCTACATGCTTGGTTATCA
>JAXFDG010000054.1:0-7281 GCA_034173665.1 Arcanobacterium sp. | reverse complement strand
GTTCATTCTATTCCGCGATTAATGCAGGGACAAGGGTTAATTGTCGGCGTTGGGTCAATGACTTACCCACCAGAATTTCAAGGAACCTCGGAGCAAGCTCTTGCACGCCTCGGAATTTCCAAGGTTGTTCATATCACTTCGACTTATGACCACCGTGTTATTCAAGGCGCCACTTCTGGACGCTTCTTACGACTTCTTGAACAAAAACTACTCGGACTCGATGGGTTCTATGATCGCGTATATATGTCGCTCCGGATTCCATATCAACCATTTATCTGGGAAAAAGATGTGGAATACGATGCTGAGCGTGAGCTCGGAAAACCAGCCCGGATTGCTGAGCTGATTCACGCTTACCGTTCACGCGGGCATTTAATTGCCGATATTGACCCGCTTTCTTTCCACTTACGTCGACACCCAGACTTAGAGCTCCGTTCATATGGGCTCACCCTCTGGGATCTCGACCGCACCTTCCCAACTGGCGGATTTGCTGGAACCACCCATCTGACTTTGCGTCAGATTCTTGATCAGCTTCGCGAAACCTACTGCCGCACTGTGGGTATTGAATATATGCACATTCAAGATCCGGTGCAGCGTCGCTGGTTCCAAGAACTAATTGAACGACCAGCCAAGCCGACTGAACCAGAAGTTCGGATAAATATTTTACGCAAGTTAAATCAGGCCGAGGCTTTTGAAACTTTCTTGCAGACGAAATATGTCGGGCAAAAGCGTTTCTCGCTCGAAGGTGGCGAGTCATTAATCCCGGCACTCGATCAGATTTTACAAGGCGCCGCTGAGCATGGCCTTTCTGGGGTAGCAATTGGCATGGCACATCGTGGCCGTCTCAACGTGCTTTCAAATATTGCTGGAAAGTCTTACGCGCAAATCTTCACTGAGTTTGACGGCATTTACGATCCAGCCTCACAGCAGGGCTCTGGAGATGTAAAGTACCACCTTGGAACTGAAGGAACTTTCACCGCTCCAAATGGAGATACCGTCGATGTTTATCTGGCTGCAAATCCTTCACACTTAGAGGCTGCTGACGGCGTGCTCGAAGGTGTAGTTCGCGCCAAACAAGACCGTGTTTCAGTCACTGAAGAAACATACAATGTTGTGCCACTTTTAATTCATGGCGACTCTGCATTTGCCGGGCAAGGCGTGGTTATGGAAGTTTTGAATTATTCACAGCTTCCGGCATATCGCACCGGCGGAACAATCCATGTGATTGTAAACAATCAGATTGGTTTCACCACTGCTCCTTCCTCAGCTCGTTCTTCTGGTTATGCAACTGATATCACCAAAGGTCTCCAGGTCCCGATTTTCCATGTAAATGGCGACGATCCAGAAGCAGTTGTCCGGATGGCAGCTCTCGCTTTTGAATATCGTGAAGCGTTCCATAAAGATGTGGTGCTCGATATCGTCTGCTATCGCAAGCGTGGCCATAATGAGGGCGACGACCCTTCGATGACTCAGCCGATTATGTACTCTCTGGTAGACGCAAAACGCAGTACCCGAAATCTTTACACAGAAGCATTGATTGGACGCGGTGAACTAACCGCTGAACAGCTCCAGAAGATTGAAGATAATTTCCAAAAACTTCTCAACGATGCTTTTACTGAGGTCCGGGAAGCTGAGGGGCGCACTCAAGAACAGGCTTCAAACGCAGCAACAGCGCTTGGTTTACCAAAAGCACAATCTGACGAATCAGATACGGTTGTCGGTTGGGAAACTGCGATTTCTGAAGAAGTTTTGCAGCGTATTGGCGATGCACATCTCAACGCTCCAGAAAATTTTGCAATTCATAAGAAGATTGCACAGCTCTTTGAACGCCGCGCCAAGATGACGCGTGATGGTGGAATCGATTGGGGCTTCGCTGAGCTTATTGCCTTCGGTTCTTTGTTGATTGACGGCGTGCCGGTACGCCTATCTGGGCAAGACTCCCGTCGTGGCACTTTCGTGCAGCGTCATGCAGTGGCACACTGTACGTTATCTGGGCGCGAGTGGACGCCAATTGCGGGACTCACTCCTGAGCAAGCACATCTGGCGATTTATGATTCTTCTCTTTCAGAATATGCAGTGCTTGCATTTGAGTACGGCTACTCTGTTGAACGCCCTGATGCACTTGTACTCTGGGAAGCACAGTTCGGAGATTTCGCTAATGGCGCGCAGACAGTGATTGACGAATTTATTTCTTCTGCAGAACAAAAGTGGAACCAGAACTCCTCGCTTGTCATGTTGCTTCCGCACGGATATGAAGGGCAAGGCCCAGATCATTCTTCTGCTCGTATCGAGCGTTATCTGCAACTTTGCGGTGAAGATAATATGTTTGTCACCCAACCTTCCACACCTGCGAACTACTTCCATCTATTGCGGCAACAAGCATTTAGACGGCCACGGAAACCACTAATCGTGTTTACGCCAAAGCAGCTACTGCGCCGTAAAGGGGTCGTTTCGGAAATTACAGATTTCACTCAAGGAAAGTTCCAGCCAGTAATCGGCGAAACTGAAAACGGTTTGCACGATGTGAATCGCGTGCTGCTCTGTTCTGGGCGGATCTACTACGACCTACTGGAAGAACGCACTGCACGCGGAGATTTCCAAACTGCGATTATTCGTCTCGAGCAGCTTTACCCAACACCAGTTTCAGAAGTTCGGGCAGAGCTGGCAAAGTATCCGGGCGCAGAAGTTATTTGGGTCCAGGACGAACCAGAAAATCAGGGCCCTTGGCAGCATCTTGCACTTGATTTATTTGCCCCAGCTGGGATGCCACTAAAGGTAGTTTCACGCCCACGAGCTGCTGCACCATCTACTGGTTTAGGAGCAAAGCATAAGGCTGAAATTGCGAAAATTCTCAATAAGGCCTTCCAAAGATAGCCTGAAAAAGACTTTCGGAGAAAACTCTCAGGGTGATAAATATTTTCTGAATTATTTATTTTCTTGTTTTTGAAATTATTTATCACCCTGAGCTAAAGCCGATTTACAACTTGCTGGGGTCTAAAACGATTAGTATTGTTTTAGACCCCAGCAATATCTTGAGGAGTGCAAAAATGCACGAAAATAAACAAATATTTTTTCTTGGCGATGAATTAATTACCGGCGTCGGCGATACTCGTGCACTCGGCTGGATTGGGAGAGTTTTAGCGCGAACCGAAAGTGCTACCCCAATTATCCCGATTAGCTTAGCAACGGCTGGAGAATCTCTCGGTAAATTAGCATTGCGTTGGGAACGCGAAGTACTCCCAAGAGTTAGCGCTAAGTCAGATAATCGTCTTGTGGTAGCTCTCGGAACGCACGATTTAGATGAAGGAACTTCTATTGTTCGTTCCCGGCTTTACCTTGCCAATCTGCTCGATACCGCGCAAAGGCATGGGTTGAAAACACTCGTCGTCGGCCCACCTCCCCGAAACGACATTGCCCCAAATATTTTGCAAGATTTAAGTAAAGCCTACGAAGACGTCTGCGCCCGCCGCGGAACACCTTTTGTAGAAACTTTCACTCCACTCGTTAAACACAACCAGTGGAATACCGATCTCGCGATTTCGGGCGGATACACTCCCCACCAAGCTGGCTATGGGCTAATCGCTTGGCTAGTTCTCCATCAAGGTTGGCAAGAGTGGATTAATAAAAGTTAGCTAAAAGAGTATGGTCTTAATAATTAGTGCGGGTGTTAATTAGCACCCGCACTAAAAAATAAAATCAAACTTATAACTAGTTATATTGCCTCAAGCCTAATAGTTCGATCGGCTCTTTGAGCTATCGCTGGGTCATGCGTAACAAGTAGCAATGAACAGTTTCGTTGCTGAATTTGATTTAGCAATATTGACATCGCTTCATCTCTTAGCTCAGTATCTAATGCTCCTGTAGGCTCATCTGCAAGAATTAGTCTTGGATGATTTATCAAAGCTCTTGCGAGAGCAGTACGCTGCCGCTCGCCCCCAGATAATTGCTCAGCCATTCTGTTTTGTGGAACTTGTAAAGATTCAAGCAGCTCCAAGGCCTCAGCCCGAACTAAGGAATCAGTTCTGTTCCACAATAATCGGGGAAGCATCACATTTTCCAAAGCCGTATAGCCGCTTAAGAGCTCACCATTTTGGAAGATTGTTCCAATATCCGTTGAACGCAATCGTGCTAGCTCAGAAAATCTAAGACGATGAACTTCTTTGCCGGTCACCATAACTTTTCCGGAAAGTGGCCGGGTCATCCCTAAAATAGTAGTTAAAAGAGTTGTTTTTCCAACTCCTGACCGCCCCATTATTGCTACTGTTTCGCCTGCACTTATTTCTAAATTCAAAGCTACAAATAGGGGATTTGAATACCCACAAACTAATTCTTCACATTTTAAAGTTTTCATCCCTCTCCTTTCCCTGGTTTCCAACTTTTCGCATAAATTCTCATCAGATACCACGTAAATATCTCTTGGAGAGTAATGAATATTAAGTAAATCATTCCCACCACGCACATGAAACTCCACGGCATAAATCCGCCAAACGGAAGGAGAATTTGCCGAGCAATAAAAGTACCGGTGCCTAATGAAATAATTCCAGAAAGAATATTTACACATAGATTGCGCAAACAAATCCCTCTTACAAGCAAATCAATCTTGCCTGTCAAGGCGGCAATAGAGGCAAACTCTCGTGCTTGCAGGTTACTTTCGCGAGAAAATTGCACCCAGATCGAGACTAGTGCATACACAAAGGAGAGCGTGGTCATTAAGGTCAGCCATTTTGCTTGGTGCTGATAAATTTTTGCGACGCCTTGTGAATCTTCCTCGTAAATCATTGAAAGAGGTTTAAGGTCCTGATTAAAATCAATGCTTTGCACTGAGGATAATAAATCTTTCGAACTATCAGAAATTGTAAATACTAATCGCCAATTTATATCCTGGTTAATCAAATCAGATAATGGCCCATACTTTGGAACTAATTCTTTATTAATTAGCTCTGCTAAAACTGGTTCTTGTAAATTTCCGGAAGTGATCTTTGCAAGGCCTTCGCCATGACTTCCTACTACTATTGCGGCTTCAGGATTCTGTGCTTGGACCTTTTCTGCAGCATCTGCAATACATTCTGCGAATTTTTCAGTGCAAAGTACTTCAGTTTGCACAATCTGAATATTTCCAAAATATTTTTCTGATGTAACTTGCGCCGGTGCAACCAACGCAAAAAATGCCATTAGAAGAACTCCAATGCAAAGGAAAACTCCGGAAAAAACTCCTACTCTTGTTGCTCGATACGGATGATTTATCACCCAATTACCAAAAATTGTTTCCAACGAGTCATGTTTCTTCTTTATCAATATCGAAGCTAGCGAAGTTGACACGGCTATGAGGACTCCACGTAACCCGAGGATGAATAAAAAGACAATTCCTAAGAAAATGGGAATAAGTGTTCTCTCAGAGAATTTCACCCAAAACACGGTATAAATTATCGTTGCAATAATACCCAAAGAATATAAAACCAATGAAACTTGGGCATTAATCCTTCGCTTTCGATTCCTTGTTCGATGCGAAACTTTTACTTGTGGCCAAGTTAAATAAAGGAGCACAATAATTCCACCGATAAAATAAATCGCACTGATAGGCAAAATATTTTCCCAATACACATCTGGGTTCAAGGAAAATCTTGTAAACGGTAAAGGAATCCGAGCAACAACTAATAATACTTCAACCACAATCGCACATAAATATCCCAATACAGCCAGCACCGAGATTTTCCGTAAAGAGTGCCAAAAAAGTTTTCCCCAAGAAGCACCAATACTTTGTAGAATAAATCTATCTTTAGCAAGATATTCATTAATCGCTGTTCGGGTAATCCACAGATTAATAACAAGGGGCAAGATTAATGTTAAAAATGCTAGCGGCAATAAAAGCTTTCCCCAATATTCATATGTGATATCACCAAATGTTACGCCCGATACGCCTTTCTGTGCCATTTCAGATGCGTAATAAACACCAGAACTGCTTTCCGCTAATTTTAAGAATGATTCGCGATCAGATGGACGAAAATATACAAGTAACTCATCATCAAGAACCGCTGAGCTATCAATTATTTGTTGGACTGGCCCAAATTGAGTTTCTAAAGTTTCAATGTACGGCTGAGCAGCGGCAGATATTGCAATTGTGCCTGGGGCAATCCAAGTTGATAAACCTCTAGGCGGTAAAGTTTCAGATTCTACTATTGGTTCAATCTCTAAAATTCCGACAAGTTTTGAGTCAATAAAAGTATCATCAATACGAAAAGCGTAATTTGCGTTCTCACGCGTTTCAGTAAAAACAGGAGAACGCAAATTAGCAATTTCGCTTCGCGCATTTAATTCTAAATGAATTGCTACTGGAACAAATAAGCACACCATGAAAAAGAAGGAGGCACTCAGAACCAGCATTGCTTCAAAAGGGCGCAAAAATTTAGTTTTCATAACTAAAACTAATAAATCCACTTACCGCAAGTCATAGGAGACAAAAACCCTTGAGAAATACAAGGACGTATAGCAGTAATCTTACTAGGAGCAGTCTTTGAAACAGTTGTTTTATATCCCGACTTATTGGTTAAAACATTCTCTTGTGTGCCTCCGTTGTACTTATAGCGAACTGCCGGGAATTTATTATCAGCGACTGTATCAGTTATTGAGATAAAAGCATCCTTTGTGTACGTCGACTGTCCATAAGCAGCACCTGAATATGATAGCGCAGATGCCGTTGAAGCAGCTCCCATCAGCAGTGAAATTACGGCTAAGCCAGAAATGTACGATCGCTTCATTGCGATTCCTCACTTTTAAAATTCGACGATGAATTTAAGGAATGACCCCTAGATATCTTTGAAGTACAAGGTATACCTATTTACTCGAAAAAGACATCTTGGCATGAATATAATTAAAAAAATACGCTGTCAATCAAAATTACAAAAACAGCAAAAATTAATCGCTATGGACCATAGCTATAGTCCATAGCGATTAACTGCAAAACAAAGATTAGAACTTCAAATCTACAGTAATAAAGTTCCGGTTTACCGCATCAACATCTGATTCCACAACAACTGCATCAGAAGCATCAGTGAGTACTACCTTATAAGCATCTTTACCAGCAATTTCATCTACGGTTACGAGAATCGAACACTTTGCAGCATCGCCTTCGCCAATGACTCGGCCCGGCATTCCATACTCAGGAGCAACAAGCTCATTGCCCTCTGCATCTTGCACCGACATCTTCACTTCTGGCATCGAGCATTCCGCACCATTAACAACAGTGGTTGCAGCATAAGGAGCCTCATCAACAATAGCGAGATTTAA
>JAXFDG010000053.1:0-4955 GCA_034173665.1 Arcanobacterium sp. | reverse complement strand
GAACATGCGGGTAAATACAGCCGTGGCAAAGATGATTGTGTTGAATAATCATCTCACCGGAAAGCCTGTTAATCGGGAAGTTGCGGAAGCATTGGTGAAGATGGTGTCCCCAGTTGCGCCGCATCTTGCTGAGGAGCTTTGGGAACGTTTAGGGCATGAAGGTTCTCTTGCTCGTGAACCATTCCCGATAGTTACTGACGAGTCTTTGCTTGCAGCGGATGCAGTTACTTGTGTTGTGCAGGTTGCCGGAAAGGTGCGCGATAAGCTCGAA
The DNA here is from genome assembly GCA_034173665.1 of Arcanobacterium sp. Taxonomy (GTDB): domain Bacteria; phylum Actinomycetota; class Actinomycetes; order Actinomycetales; family Actinomycetaceae; genus Arcanobacterium_A. The sequence goes on along the minus strand of JAXFDG010000053.1, from coordinate 4,684 downwards.
GTTGACCCAGAAATTTCTGAGGATGAGCTAGCGAAATTAGCGTTGGCTTCTGAGCGAGTCCAGCAGTTCCTAAACGGGGAGCCACGCAAGGTTATTGTGCGTGCGCCAAAGCTTGTGAGTATTGTGCCGTAAATTTAAAACCTGCGATTTGCGGCATTGTATGCTGCCTGCAAGTATATTGTGCGGTATTTGTAAAAGTCGTGCTGCAGGTGGGGACAACAGCGACCGTATCCCGTAATTGGGGTGTGGGTCGGGAGATTAGCTCCTGAGCTGTTTTCATGTTGAGAGAGTGGCTGTCCAATTTTTGGATGGCCACTCTTGTTATTATGGAAACAGCTATAGTAAATGCCAGATAGTTCTGTTTTTCATATTTTAGGAAGGAGCTCGGCGATGAGCTCTCAAATTGCACAAATTGAGGAGACCACCTTTGATGGTTTGCGGGCTTGGAAGCTGATTTCCGCAACCGGGGCAGAGGCAACGATTGTGGCTAATGGTGCAGCGCTAGTTTCGTGGCAGCCGAAGCCGGGCAAGGAAGTTATCGACGGCTACGCCAATGCCGAGGAAGTTCTGGGGTGTTTGAGTGCACGAAGCCAAGTGACTGCTCCTTGGGTCGGTCGGATTAAGCATGCAGAATACGTGTTTGAGGGGGAGACCTATAAGCTCCCTGCTAATGAGCATGGCGTGGCAATTCACGGTTTGGTTAATGCGGTTGAATTTGAATTGGTTAATTCTGGTTCGGCTTTGACTTTGCGTTATTCTTTCCCGGGTGCTGAAGGGTATCCGTGGACTTTTGATTTGGATGTAACTTACTCTTTAGAAAATGGTGCCGACGGCGCCGAGCACTTATCGTTTGCGGCTGAGGCTACGAATACTTCCGATCAAGTTATTCCGTTTGCGATTGGCTGGCATCCTTATGTGCGGATTCCAGGCCAAAAATCAATTTCTAATACGGCTTTGACAATCCCGGCACGGACAAAGATTCTTCTTGACTCTGACCGTGTGCCGCGCCCTGGTGAGGCTGCATATGCTGGAGTTCAGGCGCCGTTTGAAATTGATTACTTGGGTAATACTCAGATTGATACTTCTTATCGTGGTTTGATTCCTGACGACGATGGGGTGGTGACGACTATTCTGCAAGATCTTTCTTCTGCGGCGAGTGTGAAGATTACACAAGAGCCAGCGCAAGCTCCGGTAATGCATGTGTTTACGGCTGATGGTTTACCACGTAATGAGCGTGCTTCGATTGCGTTAGAGCCGCTTTCGCATCTTGCAGATGCTTTTAATCGTGCTGATTCGCAGGCGAGTGTGAAGTTAGCTCCGGGGGCGCGGCGCGGGATTACAGCAACAATTACCTATACGGAGTAATTTGTTTCTGCGCCGATTAAGTTTATAGGTGCGCATCTTTTTCTTTACTGGCTGCCCTGCTTAAGTTAAGTACTTGCTTATGCAAGTGTCTTATTTAGTGGGGCAGCTTTAGTTTTTGTGTGCGCGGATTGTGTTAGTTTTCCGCCTGTTACGGGGTCGGTTATCGCTGTGTGCGGGGGACTATTACTTATTTTGATTTTTGAGAGTTATCCACATTTAGGGATTCTGCATTTTAATCCACAGGTTTGTAGCAGACCTAACCTGAGAATAATTAGCTTGCTTAACTTTAGGTATGAATAAGGTTCCACCAAAGTTAATTCCGATTCAGGCTAGTGATGGCACAAGCAATAAGCTGCATCATCTTCGAAATAGAGGATTTGAAGCTGCGCTCGGTGCGGATCTAAGTGTTGCTGCGGACTCAGCGAAACGTAATCGTTTTGCATGGGATCGAAAAGCCTTTATTGGCTTTTTAGTACTGATATTTTCACTACTTCTAGGTTTAGTAGTGCAATCATTTCTTTTCCAGAAAACGCAGCAGGTGCAAGCTTTACCGATAAAGAGTGCTACGGAGAACGGTGAAACTGTTAGTGCGGAATTAGCGGGAAAAGAGCAACAGTATAATTCTCTCAATGGAGCTGGGGAAAATAAGAGATTTACCGAGACGACAACCAGTCAAGGGGAAGTTCCCGGAGAACGTAAGAATCTGCAGCTAGAGGGTGCTTTGGTGGTCTATATCTCCGGGGCCGTAAAAGAACCGGGTGTAGTTGAATTACCCTCGGGTGCGAGAGTGATAGATGCTATTGAGGCTGCTGGTGGATTGACCGAATCAGCTGATCAAATATTAGTTAATCTGGCGCAAGAAGTTTCTGATGGTCAGCAAATTTATGTTCCTGCTAAAGGCGAAGACTTACAAAAACTCCCAGTGCACCTGCGCAAACTATGGGCAGAAGATTTATCTGATGATGCTACGAGCAGTACATTTCAAGACAATAGCAATCAAAGGGAGAATGCGACGGCTACTGGGAAAGTTGATTTAAATCAAGCAAGCCCGGAACAGTTGCAAACTGTTCCGGGGATTGGTCCGGCGACTGCGAAAGCAATTATCAGTTGGCGGGAAGAACACGGAGCTTTCCAGAGTCTTAATGAGTTAATGAATATTCCAGGGATTGGTGCACGTACTCTGGCAAAAATTCAGCCCTATCTAAAGGTTTAAATTGCACGACTATCGGTTATTTACCCCTGCAGTTGTGATTTGGTTTTTAGTTATTAACTATAAAAATATTACGTTATGGGGATGTGCTCTTTTTAAGAAGATTGCAGGGATTGATATTCCTAATTGTTTGGGATTTATTATCTTAAGTTCTCTTGGTCTTTTCGCAATTGTTTGTTGTCTTGTTTTAGTGCGTGAATTGACCAAAGTTATTTTTAGCTTTGAAGTAGTTCAGGTTTTCGCTCTCAGAGGGCAAGTGGGAACTGAGCACTTATCCTCGGTCTATTATCCGAAAGATGCTGATAACAGAGGTAAGCACTCGCTTTCCAGAGTGCATTGCTCTGGAATTAAATTTCTTCTCGCTGCCCTCGGGGTTTCAATTTTCGCAGTGGCAATTTCGCAAGAATTAATTGCCGCGGATGAAGCTGAGTTTTTTGCACAACGTAGTAGTGCAGTAACAGGAATCTTAGAGTCTGTGCCAACTGGTACTTTTCCGGTTGGTGGTGGCGAGATTCAAGAGGTAGAAACTGGTGGGATTGACGGGGAAGGAAGGCCCCATAAGCAACAAAGGGAATTAACACTCCCGAAAGGAATCATCCTATATTCCAAAAGCACTGGTTTTCGGATTTGCCTTAAAGGTAGTCCAGAATTTTCGCAGCTGTCTCAGGGGCAAGTAGTGCGAGTATTTGGCGCACTTAAAGAAAGTAAATTCGGGGTTTGTGAGTTTGAACTTCGAGCAGCGAAAATTGAAACCCTCGCCTCGGCGTCGGTAATTCAAAAATATGCGGGAAGAATGAAACAGGAGTTTTTAAGTCCCGCAGTTCAACAGCAGCAGCTCTCCGCGGCCCAAGCCCTGGCTAGAGGAGTGATTTTTGGAGATTCACAGTTTTTTGTTCCTGACGACGAGCGGGCGATGCGGATCTCTGGTCTGAAACATTTAACCGCAATTTCTGGCACCCATATTTCGATTCTGTTAATAGGTACACTTACAGTAATTGGGAAGCGCAACCGGCGATTTTCCGCAATTGTTGCGACTTTAATTGTGCTATTCCTACTGCTGTTAATTGGTCCGGGAGCTTCCGTGATTCGAGCAGGGCTGATGGCATTATTCTTGCTATTGGGGTTATTTTTAGGGAAACGAACCGACTCGCTGCCGTTACTTGCGGTAGTGGTGATTATTGAAAGTTTATGGCATCCGCAAACCGCTATTGGAATCGGTTTTCAACTTTCCGTAGTTACGACGGCTGGGATTGTGATTCTCGTGCCGTATCTCGAAAAAGTGTTTGCGTCACTTCATGCTGGGAAAATTTTAAAGGTGCTTACTCTGCCATTAATTGCAGGTACTGTGAGTTTGCCGTTAATAATGCGAATACAGGAAGAAATTTCATTTCTGGGGGTGCTGGCAAATATTTTAAGCTCTCCGGTGGTTCCAATTTTAACGATAACTGGGATGATTAGTGCGGTCTGTATTCCGATTTTCCCGGCACTTCAACTGCTAACTCTTCCAGTGATAGAGCTGTGTTCAGCTTGGATTTTATTTGTAGCGCGGTCAGTTGCTGGTCTAGAGATCTTTATCGCCACACCTTTTTCCGTATTTTTGTTTAATGCTTTTGTTCTGCTTATCCTCCTGATCTTGGCTAAGATCTTTTCTTTTCAGAAAGAAAAAGTACAGTTTCCGCGAAGGAAATTTCCTTCATTATTTTTTTCAGTGTTGGAAGACGGCGGTGGGAAAGGTGCCGGAAAATTCTTTCAGTATTTTAGAAAGCTCTTCCAGTTCAGAAAATATGGGATGCTTGGGGGATATTTTCTCCTAGGGATTTGTGCCACGACGTCGGTAATTTTTAGTAGCTGGATTATTGGGGCAAAGCTGAGCGGGGCGAGTCAAGGAATCAACTGGCAGATTGTGCAATGCGATGTGGGGCAAGGTTCGGCGTTAATTGTGAAAGAAAAAGACCTTGTGGTTCTAATTGATGCGGGGCCGCCAAATTCCAAAGCTGTGCAGTGTTTGAAGAATAATGATATTAACAAGCTGGACTTGTTGGTTTTAACTCATCTTGATCTTGATCATGTGGGAGGTGTAGCGGAAATTCTTCAACAAGTTCTAGTGAG
>JAXFDG010000052.1:0-4844 GCA_034173665.1 Arcanobacterium sp. | reverse complement strand
TTTCTACTTCTGAAACTTCCAGAACTTTACTTAAGTCTTTTGTACTCACTGGGTCATTTGCCACCATTAAGATTGCTTCTAAGGCCCCGCGAATAAAGCTGGAGTCTACTTCACTCATTCCTGAGCCTCCTTTACATTGATTCTTGTAATATACAGCGGTGAAAGTGCTGATTCCTGTTCAATTCTTAGTTCACCGGCACGGAGTAATTCCAAGATTGCGAGGAACCGTGAAACAACCGTTGGGATGTTACGGGCATTAGCGCAAAGTTGCGAAAAAGAAATTCGGTCTCCAATAATTAATTGCTGCTTAATGTACTCAACCTGAGTTTCAACTGGTACAAGAGGTTCATGCAGATGCTCAAAACTTACAGCTGCATCTTTTCGACTCAGTGCACGCGCAGCATATCGAGCTAAATCTTCTGGACCGATTTCAATTTTTAACTCTGGTAGTGCTTTTCGGAATTGTTCTTCTAACAGTACCGAACGTGGCTTGGCCAAGCTCTGCTCAGATAAACGTCTCGCAAAGTCTAGAGCAACTTCTTTAAAAGCGCGATATTGTAGTAACTTTGCAAAGAGTAAATCACGAGCTTCAAATAGTTCTAATAATTCTTCATTCTCTTCTTCACGTGGCAATAATCGTGCTGCTTTTAGATCAAGAAGAGTTGCTGCAATTACTAAAAATTCTGAAGCTTGAGATAAATCAAGTTCAGCTTGAGCTGCCACAAAAGCTAAAAATTCATCTGTTACCTGAGCTAATGCTACTTCAGTAACATCAAGTTTTTTCCGTGAAATTAGCGAGAGCAAAACTTCAAATGGCCCGGAGAAGATGTCTAGTGTAACCGCGAATTCTTCCCGAGCTTGCGTAAATAAGTCTTCTGTTTGGGCCAATTGTGCCATGCTATTATCTAAGCACTCCCTCCACGGGCTATTAGCTCACGGGCTAATCGCTGGTAGGCTTTTGCTCCGGCATGAGTTGGAGCAAAAGAAGTAATTGGCTCAGCTGCGATGGTAGCATCAGGGAATTTGACGGTTCGGGCAATCTGAGTATCGAAAACCCGATCCCCAAATCGTTCCCGAACAAGCTGAATCACTTCGCGGGCATGAATTGTTCGCGTATCAACCATAGTTAGTAATACGCCGTCAATTTCAAGTCTTGGATTTAATCGATCTTGTACGCGTTCGATTTGTTCAACTAAAAGAGCCACGCCACGCATTGCAAAAAATTCGGCCTCTAATGGAATAATCACTCCATGTGCAGCAGTTAATGCATTTACAGTAAGCAAGCCTAGTGATGGTTGACAATCAACAATGATTACATCGTATTCATCAAGAACTGGCCGCAGCACGCGTAATAATGCTTGCTCTCGAGCCACTTCATTAATTAATTGAATTTCTGCAGCTGAAAGTTCAATATTTGCTGGAATTACATCAAGATTTTCTACCGCAGTTGGCACAATTACTTGACGCACATCTGGTTTCGCCGCAACCATTTCATTATAAATTGTGCGCTCTAATGCTAGAGCGTTAATTCCCAATCCTGCTGAAGCCGCTCCTTGCGGATCAAAGTCAACTAACAATACTCGACGACCATAACCAGCAAGCGAAGCAGCAAGATTAATCGAGGTAGTTGTTTTTCCAACACCCCCCTTTTGATTACACATTGCAATAATCCGTGCTGGACCATGTGAATTCAAATCTGGCGGCAACGGAAAATCAGCACCTGGTGCAAGTTCATCGAATAAATCTGTTTGTTGTGCAGTCACGTTTATAATTTACCTGATTTTTCAAAAATACTCAGGTGAGGAGATTAAGAAATATCTCTCACCTTACCAATTTCACCGTTGTATCCCCTAACTATGCAAAGCTTGTATCTCTAACTATGTAAAGCTCGCGGATGGGCACTTGTATAGACTTCAATTAAAGTTTGAGGTGTTACTTTCGTATAAATTTGGGTAGTTGTAACTGAAGAATGACCTAATAATTCTTGAACGATACGAATATCTGCGCCACCTTGTAAAAGATGCGTAGCAAAAGAATGACGAAAAGTATGTGGTGAAATATCTGGGACGCCAGCCTTGCTCCCCAATTCTTGGAGAATTCCCCAAGCTGATTGACGCAGTAACGGGTTTCCTCGTTTATTCAGAAATAGAGCAACACTCCCTTTTCCTCGACTTGCGAGTACCGGACGAGATCGCACTAAGTACGCATCTATTGCCGCTAAAGCAAAACTTCCAAGCGGCACAATACGTTCTTTTGCACCTTTACCCAAGAGCCGAACCCAGGCATTTTCAAAATCGATATCATCAAGAGAAAGATTAACTGCTTCGGAAATTCTGGCTCCAGTGCTGTAAAGAAATTCCACAAGTGCGCGATCTCGTAAAGAAATAACATCGTCACTGATAGTGGTTAAATCAATCAAAGCTTGCATTTGTTCGACCGTGATTGCTTTGGGCAGACGTGAAGGAAGTTTTGGAGGTTTAATTTCTGCGGCAGGATCCGTTGTCGTTATTCCTTCAAGTACCGCAAATTTATGCAAACCCCGAATTGCAGCAAGAATTCGCGCAACTGAGGAAACCGCTAAGGTGTTTTCCGGATTATTTGTGTTCCCACCTCGAAGGTCTACAACAAAAGCGGAGACGTCGTCGGTTGTAATTGAAAGAAAATCAAAGTTTTTGCGTGCTTCAAGGAAAGTTGAATACTTTTGTAAGTCACGGTCGTATGCAGCAAGAGTGTTGGCTGAAAGGCCACGCTCTACTCGAAGATGCGCCAGATATTGCCGAATTACCGCATCAATCCCGACAGATTTTCGCATATCTCATCCTCTCACGTACTACTTTTAATCTTTATAATTCAAAAATTAAAAAAATCGATACTCCGTTAGCATAAGGGAAAACTGACAAAGGGTGCGTGTAGTCCTAGAAGTTTCTGACTAGAAACAGATATCCTTATTTATGGAGACATGCCTCTGACTTCTTGCTGCGTAAATTTGCGCAAGGTCAGTTAAACAAATTAAGGAACCGTATATGAGTACATTTACTTGGACTGAACTTGATCAACTCGCAGTTGATACTGGTCGTGCTTTAGCCGCAGATGCAGTTCAGAAAGTTGGTAATGGCCACCCTGGTACCGCAATTTCGCTTTCGCCAGTTGCATACACGCTCTTCCAGAAAGTTATGCGACATGACCCAAGTGATGATCAGTGGCTCGGTCGCGATCGTTTCGTGCTTTCACTTGGCCACTCTTCACTAACTTTGTACAATCAGCTTTTCTTCGCCGGCTATGGACTGGAATTAAGCGATTTGCAGTCTTTGCGAACCGAAAACGCACTCACTCCAGGCCATCCAGAATACAAGCACACCAAGGGCGTTGAAATGACTACTGGCCCACTCGGTCAGGGTGTAGCTTCAGCTGTTGGTATGGCCATGGCAGCACGTCGTGAACGTGGTCTCTTTGATCCAGAAGCTCCAGCTGGCGAAAGTCCATTCGATCATTTCATCTATGTTCTTGCAGGTGAAGGTTGTTTGCAGGAAGGTGTTGCAGCGGAAGCTTGCTCCCTTGCAGGCACTCAAAACCTCGGCAACTTAATTCTCATTTTCGATGAAAACCGCATCACAATCGAAGACGACACCAAGATTGCTTTCGGTGAAGATGTGCTTGCCCGTTTTGCTGCATACGGCTGGCATACTCAGGCTGTTGATTTCAATAAGCCAGAAGGATATGTTGAAGATCTTGAAGGTCTTGTAGCTGCAATTGAAAATGCAAAGGCAGTGACCGATAAGCCTTCCATCATCAAGCTTTCAACCATCATTGCTTGGCCTTCCCCTTCGAAGCAAGGAACTGGTGGCGTGCATGGTTCAGCACTTGGTGCAGAAGAAATCAAGGGTTTGAAGTCTGTTCTTGGTCTAGACCCAGAAAAAGATTTTGATGTTTCTGATGAACTTCTTGCGTACACTCGTGGCCAGGCTGCTGATAATGCCGCAAAGGCGCATGAGGCCTGGGACGCTGCGTTTGCAAGCTGGCAAGCAGCAAACCCAGAGCGAGCAGCGCTTCTCGAGCGTCTCGAGAAGCGTGAACTTCCTGCTGGCTGGGAAGCATCGCTTCCAGTATTTGAAGCTGGAAAGTCAATTGCTACCCGTGCCGCTTCCGGTGAAGTGCTAACTGCACTTAAGGATGTGCTCCCAGAACTTTGGGGTGGATCTGCAGATTTGGCTGGCTCTAATAACACCACGATGAAGGGCGAGCCTTCATTCTTGCCAGAGGCTCGTTCCTCGGCTGCATTCAGTGGTCATGAGTATGGTCGAACCTTGCATTTCGGTATTCGCGAGCACGCAATGGGCGCAATCGTAAATGGTATTGTGCTCCACGGTCCAACTCGTGCTTACGGCGGCACCTTCTTCGTATTTGCTGACTACATGCGTCCATCGGTACGTCTTGCAGCAATTATGAAGGTTCCAGCAATCTACGTTTGGACTCATGATTCTGTTGGTGTTGGCGAGGACGGCCCAACACATCAACCAATCGAACATCTTTGGGCATATCGTGCAATTCCTGGTTTCGACGTAGTTCGTCCAGCTGATGCAAATGAAACTGCTCAGGCTTGGCGCGGAATTCTCGAACGTCTTGATCGCCCAGCATCGATTGTGCTTTCTCGTCAGAATCTTCCAGTAATTGATCGTGCTGAGTTTGCTTCCGCTGAAGGCACTCTCCGTGGCGCATATGTTCTTGCTGAAGGTACCGACGTCGTGCTCCTTGCTACCGGTTCAGAAGTTTCCGTTGCTCTTAGCGCTCGTGAACTTCTTGCCGCTGAAGGAATCTCTGCACGTGTAGTATCGATGCCGTGTCTC
>JAXFDG010000051.1:0-2557 GCA_034173665.1 Arcanobacterium sp. | reverse complement strand
TCCAGTATTTACATGCATTTGACCGCAACAAGCCTGCCCCTTGGGGAAGATTACTTCATGCCCTAAGCGCTCTAAAATCTCAACTGTTGCTTGCGCAACGCGTGGATACGCTATATCCACAATACAAGTTGAAAATAATGCAATTCGCATTATCTCCTCCAAACTTCTTTGTTCGTCTCACGAATTACAATCAAAAGATCAAATCCGACTCGATCAAATTATCAGTTCTCAATGCAAGAGCATTAAATCTAATCTCTTCGTAGCCATTAAACACCGCAAATAAAATTTTTCCTATTCAGGATCAAGGTCGTATCTTACGAAGCCAGAAAAACTACTTTCCGGCAAAATTTAAAACCTGTTACTTTTCAACGGAATATCGCAGTCTGCAGAGTTTTTTAGGAAAAAATCTTCGGATTTAAGTTAGAAAAGTTTTTCAAAAATATAGGACTTTCGCCCGATATCAACATTTTCTTCAATACAGATACAGAAAAGGCGTTCTCGTCATTTGTAAATTAATTTTGATGGATATAACTTAATTCAGTGCAATCTTAAACTTAACTAACGAATTAGCACTGGACTTAACTCCCCAACTGAACTCAACTAATGAATTAACACTTAGAAATTTAAAGCTTAACTAAATACACACTTAACTACACAATCACGCATGCAACTCGAGCTGAAGTTCGCCTACCTGTTCACAATGACGTTCCGGGTGCTTCACTCAATGTCAGCCTTGCTCGACGTTACACTACCGGAAAGGCCAATATATGACTTTCTTCCCCGCCACCGACGCAATCGCTGGGTCTTCCATCCTCTCTGCACTAACTGGAATCTTGCCGTTACTACTATTCTTTGTTTTACTTGGAGTTTTTAAGCTTCCGACCCACCTATGCGCAATCGGCTCACTAATCCTAGCTTCACTTATTGCTTGGCTTGGATTTGAGATGCCACTACCTCTTGTTGCAAATTCTGCACTATATGGTTTCTCTTTTGGTTTAACTCCAATTGTGTTTATCGTTGTTGCCGCAGTGTGGCTCTATAACCTCACGGTATCTTCTGGGCGTGCTGACGACGTGCGGTCAGTTTTCTCGATGGTAGGTAAAGGCGATATGCGTCTGCAAGCACTTTTGGTGGGATTCTCTTTCTGCGGTCTCTTAGAAGGTCTCGCTGGTTTTGGTGCTCCGGTTGCAATTGTGGCCGCGATGCTAGTCTCCTTTGGAATTGCACCGCTAAAAGCTGCAGTGGTAACACTAGTTGGCAATGCAATTAATGTGTGTTTTGGAGCAATGGCAATTCCACTCACTACTGCCGGCACCATTGGCGGACTCGAAGGGTCGGTAGTAGCAAGCACTGCAGCTACGATTACTCCAATTATCGCTACTTTCATTCCGCTACTACTTTTATTCATTCTCGATGGAATACGTGGCGTTAAGCAACTATGGTTTGTTGCAGTCGTTCAAGGTTTCGTAACAGCTTGTGGACACTTTATCGCAGCTAACTTTATTTCTTACGAACTCACTGCTGTTTTTGCTTCTTTACTTGGGTTTGCAGTTGTTGCCGGATTCTTGCAATTCATTAATCCAAGCACTCCAGAAGAATGGCGCTCTGTTGCAGCTACTTCGAAGCCAGGAACGAAAGATCTTGTTCTTGGTCTGATGCCTTACTGGCTCGTAGTGATTGTGTTCGGAGTTGCGAAGCTCTGGCGAATCGGAATTGACTTACCAGCCGCTCTTAGTTCAACCGACATTATTTTGCAGTGGCCTGGACTATACGGTCATCTAATCGCAGCTGACGGTTCCCAGTCTCAAGGAGCTTTATTTAAGCTCCAAACTCTTGCTAGCCCCGGCACAATGATTGTGTTCACAGCATTAATTGTCAGCTTTGTGTACGGATTATATGGAAAGACTGAAAAATATTCATATAGCTTTGGACGTGGCATTAAAGAGCTGTGGAAAACTATCTATACTTTACGCATTAGCCTCCTAACAATTGCCCTCGTAATGAGCCTCGCATATGTAATGAACTTTTCTGGCCAAACAATTGCAATCGGGGCAGCTCTTGCAGCAACTGGATCGGCATTTGGTTTCCTTTCCCCAATCCTTGGTTGGATTGGTACTGCGGTAACTGGTTCTGCAACTTCTTCTAATGCGTTGTTTGCCTCCATGCAAAGCACTGCTGCACAAGGTGCAGGTATTGATCCGCAACTGCTGTTGGCTGCTAATTCTATTGGTGGAGGTACTGGCAAGATTGTTTCTCCACAGACTCTTGCTATTGCTGCTACAGCTGTAAATAAGCCTGGTCTTGAAAGTGAAATGTTACAAAAAGCTGCTCCTTGGAGTGCCGGACTGCTCTTCATTCTCTGCTGTCTAATTTTTAGTGCCACGCAAGGGTGGCTTCCATTTCTCTGATACCAGTCTTTATTAGACTTTTCTGATAACAGTCTTTATTAGAATTGAAGTGACATGGAAGATTTAAGTAGTAGTTTCATTCAAGTTTCTGACTTTGACTCACTACATCAAGCTAGCCTTTGGCGCATGCTTGGAGCTACTCAGGCTAC
>JAXFDG010000050.1:0-9496 GCA_034173665.1 Arcanobacterium sp. | reverse complement strand
CTCAAGCGGCTCCTCTGCAAAGAAAAATTCCCACGAAAATCCCCAGTGTGGGCCATAAAAATCGCGTGATTCACGATCTAATTCAGAAAATATTTCTTCAGAAATCATCACCAAATCTGGGCGTTTATATTCAGCTCTCAGATTTTTCAGAATCTCGGCAGCTTTTTGTGGATCACCATAAGCGAAAAGTGAAGTTTTCATTTCATCACCAAAATAAGCATCCACACTTTTTTGCAGAACTACTGCCACATCCTCTTCCTCATGTACGAAGAATCGCTCCCCGGTTGGACGTGTCGCAATTTCAAGCCGCCAAAATGCAGAACTAACTCCCTGATACCGCATTAATCCCTTCTTCTTTCAGAACCGAATAACTCCTCTGCACAAGAAAAGCGCATCTTTATAAATCAGCTTTACTCAGACTATGAAAGCACTGAGAGATTGCAGAGAAACTAGTTAAATAAAAAATTTTAAACATCTGAAGAAAAAGATTAGCGCCTCTTGTCACTATAAAACAAAAGGCGCTAATCTTTTTTAGCTTAGAGGGAACGAAAGAAATCGAAGCCTATTCCATGGACTAAAACTTCGCCTAATCCCCTGCTCAGATCACTTCTGAGCCTTTTCCTTTGGCTTAAAATCTACTCCAGCTTCCTTTCGCTGATCAGCAGTAATTGGAGCCGGAGCATCGGTCATCGGATCCCAGCCATTGCCAATCTTCGGGAACGCAATTACATCACGAATTGACGGCGCCTTAGTCAAAAGCGCGACGATACGGTCCCAGCCGAACGCAAGCCCACCATGTGGTGGAGCACCATACTTAAACGCATCCAGCAAGAAGCCAAACTTCTCTTGCGCGGTCGCCTCATCCAAGCCCATCACCTTAAACACACGTTCTTGCACGTCACGACGATGAATACGGATAGAACCGCCACCAATTTCGTTACCGTTACAAACGATATCGTAAGCATAAGCAAGAGCATTGCCCGGATCTTCATCGAAACGATCCAGCCATTCTGGCTTTGGCGAGGTGAAAGCATGATGTACAGCAGTCCAAGCGCCACCAGCTACTGCCACATCACCCTCAGCCTCCGCATCCTTCGAAGGCTTAAACAAAGGTGCGTCTACAATCCATACGAATGACCAAGCATCCTCATCAATAAGACCACAACGCTTACCAATCTCGAGACGGGTTGCACCGAGAAGATCACGAGCTGGCCCTGGCTCACCAGCAGCGAAGAAAATACAATCTCCTGGCTTCGCACCGGTAGCTTCAGCCAAACCTGCACGCTCGTCGTCGGAAATATTCTTCGCAACTGGACCACCGAGGGTTCCATCTTCAGCAATCGTGACGTAAGCAAGACCCTTCGCGCCACGAGCCTTTGCCCATTCTTGCCACTTATCGAAAGCACGGCGAGGCTGAGATCCGCCACCAGGCATCACAACTGCACCCACATATGGATTTTGGAATACCCGGAACGGAGTATTCTTAAAGTATTCGGTAAGTTCAACAAGTTCCTGACCGAAACGCAGATCCGGCTTATCCGAACCAAAACGACGCATTGCTTCAGCGTATGGCATGTGTGGGATTGGCGTCTGGATGTCGGCACCGATAAGCGCCCAGACTTCCTTAATTACGTCTTCTGCAACTGCCATCACGTCTTCTTGCTCCACGAAGCTCATTTCAATATCGAGCTGGGTGAACTCTGGCTGACGATCTGCACGGAAATCTTCATCACGGTAACAACGCGCAATCTGGTAGTACCGTTCCATACCAGCCACCATTAATAACTGCTTATAAAGCTGTGGCGACTGCGGGAGCGCATACCATGAACCTGGCGCCAAACGGGCAGGAACAATAAAGTCACGAGCCCCTTCCGGAGTGGAACGAATCAAAGTTGGAGTTTCGATTTCCACAAAATCATGACCGTCGAGAACACGTCGTGCAGCTTGTGAAACTTTTGCACGTAAGCGAATCGCTTTCTGCTCAAAGGAACGACGTAAATCTAAGTAACGATACTTTAAGCGAGTTTCTTCATTAACCGAACCGCTTTCCTCAGCATGATCAGATACTTGGAAAGGCAATGGCGCAGCAGTATTCAAAACTTCCACTGCAGTAGCTTCAACTTCGACGTCGCCAGTTGCAAGCGCCGCATTCTGATTTCCTTCAGGACGTTCGTTAACAATACCGGTTACCTTAACCACGAATTCAGAACGAAGCTCATGAGCTACTTCAGCCCGAATTGTAATCTGGGCAATACCTGATGCGTCGCGTAAATCAATGAAGGCAATGCCACCATGGTCACGACGTCGATCAACCCAACCAGTAAGGGTTACTTCTGAACCAATATCTTCTTTGCGCAGAGATCCTGCCATGCGAGTTCTTAACACGCGATCCTCTTTTCAATTTTCGTTGATTCACCCGCGAGACGAGCGGGCTACAGCAATTCCCGAGACGGGGGAAAAGCACAAAGAAAATTTTACCGTGCATTCTTTTTATCCAATAAATCCTTCCCTCTAAGAGCCTAAGTTCACACTCCCTCGAGCCTCAGCTCACATTTCAGTTAATGAGCTTGCTCAATCCCTAGGTTCAGACGGAAGATTATCTAGGATTAAGGAATGAGGTGACGGTGAATAATCAATATTTAGATATCAAGACGCAAAATTCATTAAAAATTATTTCCGTCATCATGATTACTCTTGCTGCTTTTGAAGTTGTGGCAGTAACTACGGCGATGCCCTATGTCGTCGAAGAGCTAAACGGAAAACATCTCTATGCGATTGCTTCCGGCATTGTTTTAGCTTCTCAACTTATTACCTGTGCTTTAGCCGGAACCTGGTGCGATAATCGAGGACCACTCCCAGTTCTCTTTTCTGGTATCGGGTTATTTACTTTCGGTCTACTCATCGCGACATTTGCCCCAAGTATTTGGCCACTTATTATTGGACGGGCAATTCAAGGCTTTGGCGCTGGGCTCCTAATTGTTCCGCTCTATATGATGATTGGACATTACGTTCAGCCAGAGCGACAACCCGCATTTTTCGCTGCCTTTGCAGCAGCCTGGATTCTTCCTTCTTTAATTGGGCCTGTTATCGCTGGATTCCTAGTGGAACATATTCATTGGCGATGGGCATTTGGAATTACCCCGCTCTTAATCGCGGTAGTTTTACCGTATATGATACGCACGTTAAAAAAGTTTCCAAAGATTAAACTTGAACCAGATAATTCAGATACGAAACTCCTCTTAATTTTTGCGATTATTTCTGGACTCGCCGTCGGCGCATTGCAACTTTTCTCCGGGCAAGATGCAACAGATATGAATCTAATTACAGTCATTGCGATTATTACATTATCTAGCATCAGTATATTTGCTGTTCGCCCTTTACTACCGGCACATACTTTACGAGTAAAACGCGGTCTTCCGGGAACAATCGCCTACCGCTTCATTATCAATGGAACATACATCGCTGCCGAATTATTCCTCACACTGCTTCTAAAAGAAGTCCATAATTTCACGCCAACTAAAGCTGGATTTGTAATTACCGTCGGGTCAATTACTTGGGCAATCGGTTCATGGTTACAAGGACGCATCCACAACCCGAAGTGGCGTGCTAGTTTCCCGTATATTGGTTCAATCATGCAATTCTTTGGCACCGTTTTAACTCTCGGCGCACTAATCCCAGGAGTGCCTGGGTCGTTTGTGTTCGTTGGTTGGCTTATTGCTTCCCTTGGAGTTGGATTAGTGTTCCCGGCAATGACAGTTCATGCGCTCGCTTTAACCGCAAAAGCGGACCAAGGAAAAACTTCGTCTGGACTTTCCGTTGCTGACACTCTCGGCTCAGCATTCATGGTGGCATACGTCGGAATAATCTATGCTTACACTTTAAGCTTTGGAAATCTTGCCTTCCTTTACGCTCTTGGTTTTAACTGCATTATTATGATTCTTGGTTTCTTTCTCGCATTCCGAGTTAATGTTGAGCCTGAAACAAAACAACTCTAAAAATCGCTCTGTTTTCCAGTTCTCAGCTTTTCTCTCCCCGCTTTCTAATTTCCAGCGTGCCAGACGTCACCGCATCAGCTCTCGAGAATTTAACAACTCTCAAGTTAGACTGGTTCAGTGCCATCAGGGCACCAGCCTATTGCCGAATAAGTGTGTTTAAGTTTGTGTTTGTCGGCATTGTGGATGATTTGGAAATCATAAATCTACCTAGGCCGACTTCGACAAAATTTAGGATAACTATGTCCGAAACTACGGCAACTTTTGCTGACTTGCACTTACCGGAAGAGATTCTTTCCGCAATTACTGAGATGGGTTACGAAACCCCTACCGCAATCCAAGAACGCGCAATCCCGATTCTTCTTGCCGGGCGCGACGTCGTCGGTGTTGCACAAACAGGCACTGGAAAAACTGCTGCTTTTGCTCTGCCGATGCTTGCCCTCACAGACCCGGAGATAAAGCAAGTACAAGCACTAGTGCTTGCTCCAACACGTGAACTCGCGGTACAAGGCGCAGATGCAATCGCTAATTTTTCTGCTCGCACCAGTGGCCTTAATGTAGTTGCTGTATACGGCGGCTCATCATACGGCCCTCAACTTAAGGCTCTTCGCGATGGAGCACAAGTTGTAGTTGGAACTCCCGGACGAATCATGGATCTCATTGACCGGGGCGCACTTGATCTTTCCAATATTAGTTACTTTGTACTTGATGAAGCCGATGAAATGTTACGCATGGGTTTCGCAGAAGACGTTGAGAAAATTGCCTCTGATTTACCACAGGAACGAGTCTCAGCTTTATTCTCTGCAACTATGCCTGCACCGATTCGCCGCGTAGCCGAGCAGCATCTCTCCGACCCTGTTGAAGTTACAATCACTCCACAAGCTTCAACAGTAAAAACAATCACACAAAATTTTGCGGTTGTTCCAATGCGCCATAAAATTGGCGCTCTGAGCCGGGTTCTTGCAACTTCTGAAGCTGATGCAGCCATCGTTTTCGTGCGTACTCGCGCTACTGCCGAGGAGCTTTCACTTGAACTTTCTACCCGTGGTGTGCAGGCTGCAGCTCTATCAGGTGACGTCGCACAGCAAGATCGTGAAAGACTCGTGGAACGTCTCCGCTCGGGTCTTCTTGATGTTCTTGTGGCAACCGATGTCGCTGCGCGTGGTCTCGACGTCGACCGTATTGGATTGGTCGTTAATTTTGACGTTCCGCGAGAAGTCGATACATATGTACACCGTATTGGCCGTACTGGACGAGCTGGACGAGAAGGCATTGCGCTAACATTTGTTACGCCAAAAGAGCGTTCTAGGTTACGCCGAATCGAGCAAGTAACAAAAGCTGAATTACATGAAGTTGAACTGCCAACTCCGGCTGAAGTTTCTGCGTACCGGGCTCGGAAATTGATTCGCGACGGCGTGGAGCGCTTCAATCTTGGACGCTTACGTGTTTATGAAGAAGTTCTGCAAGAATTTGAAGTAGCCTCTTCTGAGGCAGGTCTTAATATTCAGCGTAATGACTTATTACTTGCACTTATGGCTCTCGCAGTGCGTGATAATGGCCCAAATAAGAATGACGAACCAGAAATTCTAACTACGAAATTTGAAGAGAGTCGTCACGAACGACGCGAACGTTTAGAAAAAGAATCTCGACAAAGTCGACGCGAAGATACCCGCAAGAAAGAACGCGGCGGGAAGCGTGGCCCAACATTTGCAGGTAAAGGCCAAGTGTATCGTGTTGAAGTTGGTCATCGAGATGGAGTTTCTCCAGGTTCAATTGTTGGTGCGATTACCGGAGAAGGTGGATTACGTGGTTCACAGCTTGGAAAAATTGATATTTTCCCAAGCTTCTCACTCGTAGAATTTGAGCATGAACTTGACGACCACACTATGCGCAAAGTTTCACGCGCGCATGTTTCTGGACGAGCTTTGAATATTTCAAAAGACCGTGGACCACGCAGCAATGCTAATCGCGGAAATTCAGATTCTTATTCCGAGTCACAAACTCATAAATATCGGGCAGATAAGAAATTTGGCGAAGAACGTCGCAAGCAACGCGAATCCCGTGGAGGGGGACGTAGCTCTGGAGGAGCACGCAACTCCCGGTTCGGCACAAAAAAGCGTCGTTTTAATTAAGTCTCAAATAATTTCAAAGACTATACACTTTCGGGCTTTGTAGCTGCTGTAAAAAGATTTTATAGCAGCTGTAAAGCCCGAAATGCTTCCCGCACTTGGGCAAAAGCTTGATTTATCTTTGTAAAATAAGAATTTTCTACTTGCAGTTCAAAGTTTTGAGTTATTTCTTTGAGCAATCTCCGTTTTTGTCGCCAAGCTCCTCGCCTAAGCAGAAAAACAGAAATTCTTGAACAGAGAATTCCGCATAATAGCCCTGCAACAACCATAATTAAAGGAACCGTAAAATATCCCCATACTGGTGGCTGAGGCAAGATAATTCCGATAACTGCACCAAATAGATATAAAAGCTGCCAGCTAAGTCCGAGAATAAAAACGATAAAGAACAGCCATTGCAGCATATTCGCCAAGCTCCACCAAGGCGCCCGATTTTGCCATTTTAACTTCGCTAATTCTGCGGGTTGAATTGATTTTAATGACGCCAATTGAGCAATAATTTGTTTTTGCCAAAGTGGCGGAACAAATTGCAAACGTCGCTTCACAATCTGATCCAAAGCATTTTGCAATTTGATATCAGCCGTAGCTTGTTCAGGAAGCTTCGATAAACCGATAGAGTCAGAAACAGATTTTGCAGGATCTAAATTACTATTATCGCTTCTCAAAATTTTTGTTTGTAATTTACTCAAGGGGTTTAACCGACGCCGAATAAACGGCCGCGAAAAAATCCAAGAAGTCGCTTTTCTTCCACGCAAGGTATATTCATGAACCGCCACATTAAGCATTGCATCGATTCCGAAAGTGCTATGCAAACCAGCAATAAGTGTTTCCCGTTCAGCCTCGGTAAACGATTCTGGGAACTGTATATCTTGCCAATTTAGCTCTTCTTTAATTTTTGTTACTGAATATGCATATTGATTCTGCAATGCCTCAGTTTTAATTGCTTTTCGGGTAACTACATCAGCAATTCGTTGCTTTAAATCAGTAATTCCCACTCCAAGTTGTGTTGATGTTTCTAAAATTGAAGCACCAGGAATAAATTCATGAATTAATCTCTGTGCATCGGTAATAACTGCGGCACGAGCTGAAGCGTCAAGAGTATCAATTTTATTCATTACGAACAAAACATTTTTTGCTCCTGCGGATAGTTTTGCCAGATGCTGATCATGCAAAATTGCATCTGCATATTTTTGCGGATCAAGCACCCAAATTAAGACATCAACACGTTTTGTTAAGAATGCGGCAAGATCTCGATTATGAATATTTGTTGAGTCAATATCTGGCAAATCTAATAGAACTAATCCTTGATAATTCTTCGAGGAAATACCAAATTGTTCACGCAAATTTAAATTCTCAATATGAGTTTCTATTCCGAGCCAATCAAGCAGTTTTCGTGAATTTATATCGCTAATTGCATGAGCTTGCATAGTAGTTGGACGTATCGCAGAAACTCGCGCATATTCTCCACCAAGAACGGCGTTAAAGAGCGAAGACTTCCCCACTCCAGTGCCACCGGCAAAGGCGACACTAACTGCAGCTTCTCCAAAATCAATACGTGCCTGCGAAAGTTCAACAAGTTCATGTAACTGAGCAGTAAATTCTTCAGAAACTTTTCCCGTTAAAATTTCTCCTAAATTTACTAGTGCCTGATGACGAGCTAAAAATTGATTATCCAAAAGCCACTTCCTTAATTAGCAATAACAGCACGATGAACTGAAGCTACTTCTGAAATATCTGTTTTAACTGCTCCAACTTCTAGCATCATCTTCGAAAACACCGACTTTTCCGCTGCAAAGAATTCCCCTACGCGTTGCTTTAAATCACGACTTGCTTTTCGAGTAATTTGACGCATAGCTTCATCTCCGAAAACCGCCTCAAGTAGTTTTTGCGCCACTAAAGCAGTTCCCGACGCAACAGCCACTTCCCCACCAACAAGACCACCAGTAGCGGAAAAAACAACAATCATCATGGCAAGACCAATAGCATTCACGCCATAACTCAAAATTTTTGCTTTTTGCCGTTTGCTAGATCCTTCTTCTTCAATTAAAGAAATAAGATAATTCTGCCAATTTAAAAATAAATCTTGCGCTTTCGTATTTAATTCAGCTTCCGAAGCTAGCGCACTCATTACCTGGGTAATAAAAGACTCTGGTAAAGCATAATAACGCCAATCTTGTAAGACTCCTTCGCGAGCTTTTAAAGCCCAAGCTGCTAGGGTCTTTCCAGTTTCTTCGTTAAGAGCAGTTACTGTATTACTCTGATTAACTTGAGAATTTTGGAATAGTCCAGTGATGCGGTCACGTAAGCGAGAAATAGTTGAGTCTATTTTTTGACTCCAATTAGCAATCCCGAGTATTTCTTGCCAATACTGTAATACTTCATCTCTTAGTAATGCCCCATTTGAAAATGAACTCAGAGCCTCCGTTTGGGCATTGACGAAACTTTGCTCTAAATCCCAATTCAAAGCTTGTACAAGCTCATTTTTTTCTCCCAGTGCAGCTTCAATCACTGGGAAAAATTCTTGAAGCTCGGTAACTGCCCCGAAAAGAGTTTGTCGAATCACCGAGGAGCGCGAATAATCATCCCGAGCAATTCCATTTAGCCAGTTCCGTAATGGCGCAATGTCTGCATCTTTAATTCGACCATTGCTAAGATTTGCTTCCATAAAGGTAAAAAGCGGCGATTTTTCTAATCCTGCCTCCAGCAACCGCTTTTGCAAATCTGCACGAACCTCTACTCCAACACCAACTGGAACCCGGTTCAAAACAATTGAGCTAACCACATTTCTTTGTGCCGCCTCAGTTAAAAGCGCCCAAGGAATTGCATCTGAATAGCGACTCGCCGTCGTCACAAAAATCCACACATCGGCACCAGCTAAGAGCTGAGTTGCAAGAATCCGATTTTCTGCTGCTACTGAATCAATATCTGGCGCATCTACTAATGCAAGTTTGCGCGGAATCGCATCATGAGTAAAAATAGCAATTTCAGAAAGAGGCCCCGGCATATCAGAAGCAGCTGCAGAGTGTTCTGCCTGGACCCGTTTCAGTTCAGGAAAAACGTGCAAATCAAGAAAATATTCCCGGTCTGCTGGATTGCATACCAAAATTGGGCGTCTCGTAGTCGGACGAATAGCTGAAGTTACCGAGAGATTTTCACCAATAATACTATTTAATAGCGTTGATTTCCCTGAGCCAGTAGAGCCACCAATCACTACCAAAAGCGGCGCATTTAAATCTGTAAAACGCGGAATTAAATAGTCCTCAAGCTGTCTACGAATATCAAGCACAGCTTCTTTTGCGTTCTGAGCTTGCAGAGAAGCAAATGGAAACTCTAATTTCGCATAACAATCGCGAAGTGCTTTTAAAGCCAAAAGCTGTT
>JAXFDG010000049.1:0-13651 GCA_034173665.1 Arcanobacterium sp. | reverse complement strand
CGCGCCGTCGGATATTTCTCCTCCCCAATTCCGGGTGCCCCATTCGATGCCGCTCGTGGTGTGGTACCAAATATTGGTGGTCGCGTAACCGACGGTCCAGACGGAGAAGTAGTAAACGGAATGTATGCCACTGGTTGGGTTAAACGTGGACCGGTCGGGCTTATTGGTTCGACTAAGTCTGACGCACAGGAGACTATCGGTAATCTAGTTGCTGATTATGAAGCTGGATTATTGCACGCGACAACAGACGAGCTTGGTTGGGATGCGATGCAAGCCTTGCTTAATGAGCGTGGAGTCAGATTTACCACTTGGGAAGGCTGGGAATTACTCGAAGAATACGAGAAATCTTTGGGTGAAAAAGTCGGACGCAATCGAATCAAAGTAGTTGAACGAGAGACGATGACTGCAGTTTCGCGTGGCGAAGAACATGATGGGAAGCTCTGGTAAGTTAGAGCAGGATTACTTGGTTAAGAGCCCTAGCAACTGCTTAGAGAGTTCAGAGGAGTAGCTAGAAGACTCTGGCAATTGCCAGAGCTCGGCGTTAATGAGTATTAAAGAAGGGGAGCTGTCACACAAGACAGCTCCCCTTTATTCGCCAATCGAGAACGAGGCTAATATTAGGATGAGCTTAGAGCCGGAACGGGTACTTCTCGTTGACACTTTAGCTTTGCCGGCGTGTGGTTACCGGTAATTTTTGAATTGGAGTGCAATATCTAGCGGTGCCGCTTTCAGGAGGCTAATTACTTCTTGTAAGGCGTCGCGGGACTTTGAGGATACTCGAATTTCGTCACCCTGAATCTGTGCTTTCACACCCTTTGGGCCCTCATCGCGAATCAGCTTCGTGATCTTCTTAGCGTTTTCTTGGTCGATGCCTTGCTTCAAATTTCCAACAAGGCGATATTCCTTACCGGAGGCTTTTGGCTCATTATCGCCGGTGTCAAGTTGCTTCAGGGAAAGCCCGCGGCGAATTAGCTTGGATTGTAACACGTCTAGAATTGCCAAAACTCGTTCCGGAGTTTGCGCAATCATCGTAATTGTTTCGCCTTTGAGTTCGATACTTGCGCCGACATTCTTGAAATCGTAACGGGTGGCAATTTCTTTCGCGGTTTGATTTACCGCATTATCAGCTTCTTGAATTTCGTATGTGGACACGATATCAAAGGAGGAATCAGCCATTTTCTACCTTTCAGATTGGCGACTGTGACGATAACTTCATTGTTAATTCTACTATCGGTTTGACATACCACCTACCTAAGCTGCTAATCTCAATTTGCACAAAGTTTTATTTCGAGCTTTTGCACGAAGTAAATTTCTTTGTCAGGCGGGTTGACCGAGCGGCCAATGGTAGCTGACTGTAAATCAGCCGCGTAAGCTACGGGGGTTCGAATCCCTCACCCGCCACTGTGGAATTTGCTTTGAATCTATCTAGATTTGAAGCAAAGTTTCACTGAAGCGCTCAAGGTGATGATGTTCACGCAGGAGTTCGCTTCAAAGGTTGAGTATTACCAGGTGTTCTTGGTAAGCTAGCCAACGTTGCCCCGATAGCTCAGTCGGCAGAGCATCTCCATGGTAAGGAGAAGGTCAAGGGTTCGATTCCCTTTCGGGGCTCCATTCATTTCTCGAGTAAAACTTGAGAGATGAAGCGCGGCGGGGTAGCTCAGTTGGTCAGAGCGCACGACTCATAATCGTGAGGTCGCGGGTTCAAACCCCGCCTCCGCTACAGATATCAACCGATGTCAAAGTTGAAGCATCCGCTTCTCAAACCACCGAACGTGAGGAATATACCGTGGCTAGCAAGTCTCAAGACGTTCGCCCTAAGATCACCCTCGCCTGCGAGGTGTGCAAGGAGCGTAACTACATTACCAAGAAGAACCGTCGTAATACTCCAGATCGCCTTGAGCTGAAGAAGTACTGCCCACGGTGCAACCAGTCCCAGACTCACCGCGAAACCCGCTAAGTCTGAACTGTTTAAGTTTTGGAAAGGCCCTACGCAAGTAGGGTCTTTTTATTTCGTCTTTTCTAAATTAGCTAGAGTAAACTTGAGCTATTAACTTTCTTTAATAGCCTTAGCGACAAAGCGTGCAAAGCAAAGTGTAAACGCGCAAAAGTATAAGCGTGCGAGAGTATGAAGGAGCTACTGTGGCGCAAATTCAAGTCCAAGCAAATCGCATTAAAGAAAATCCAAAGAGTTTTGCGGACTTAACTACGATTGCCGTCGGCGGTACATTCGAGCAACTCATTGAAGTTAACTCTGAAGAAGAATTTGTTACAGCCATAAAAACAGCAGACGACGCCCAGCAGCCACTTCTCGTGCTCGGCGGAGGATCAAACCTACTAGCAGCCGATACGCACTTCCCAGGAGTCGTTATTCGCGATTTGCGCAAAGAAATAACAACCTCTGACGTGAGCTCCTGTGGAGGGGCCTTGGTGAAAGCTACTGCAGGCACTCCATGGGACGAACTCGTTGCGTACGCCGTCGAAAATGAATGGATGGGAATTGAAGCGCTCTCGGGGATTCCGGGTTCAGTGGGGGCGGCGCCAATTCAAAATATTGGAGCTTATGGGCAAGATGTTTCCGGCGTAATCACGCAGGTGCGCACCTTTGATCGGAAGACGCAAAAGATTCGTACTTTCTTCTTACATGATCTAAAACTTGGGTATCGTCATTCGATTCTTAAAGAAACAATCAACCTTCCAGAATTCGGGCCGACGCCGCGCTGGATTGTGCTTGAAGTGAGTTTCCAGATGCGCACGGCAAGCCTTTCGGAGCCAGTGCGTTACGGGCAGTTAGCTGCACATTTAGGCGTGGAAATTGGTGAACGTGCTCCGGCAATAGACGTTCGGAACGCCGTAATTGAGCTGCGAGCCTCGAAGGGAATGGTGCTTGATGACGCCGACCGCGATACTTACTCCCTCGGATCGTTCTTCACCAACCCGGTCTTGACTTTGGAACAGGCGGAAGCCTTGCCAGAGGAAGCGCCAAAGTTTGGGGTAGAGCAGCGTTCGAAGATTAATCAGATTGGGGCAGCGGCGCCAACAGTTGCGGGGCAAGTGAAAACCTCGGCTTCATGGTTGATCGAAAATGCTGGTTTTGCACCTGGTTATCAGATTTCTCCTGAAGCTGGGCTTTCGACAAAGCACGCACTGGCCATAACCAATCGAGGCGGAGCAAATTCGGCACAAATTCGTGAGCTTGCACAGGAAATTATCGACGGCGTGGAATCTCGT
Source organism: Arcanobacterium sp. (assembly GCA_034173665.1). GTDB lineage: Bacteria > Actinomycetota > Actinomycetes > Actinomycetales > Actinomycetaceae > Arcanobacterium_A. The sequence continues at coordinate 10,423 of JAXFDG010000049.1, read as the reverse complement.
TTCGGGGTCACTTTATTACCTGAGCCAGTGTTTATGTAGAAAATTCTGACTAAGTATACGAAGGTTATTGGCAGAAATGCGTAACTAACGCCATAGAGGGTTCTGTTTTAGTGCAATAGGTGCTGGATTTTATGTTGCGAGCCAAGCATCAACATCTTTCTTCCAGGCTTGTTTATCGCTTTCCGGTGCAAGTGAAGCATCAATTGATGATTTTGCAAGGTTTGCGAGCGCAAAATCATCGAGTCCAAGATTTCTGGCGTGCTCATACTGTGCGGTTAGACGCGACAAGAACAGCAGCGGATCATCAGCTCCGAGCGCTACTTGCGCCCCGGCGTCAATCATTTGTTGCAATGGAACCTCAGAATGTTTTGCGAATACTCCAAGTTGAACATTTGAAGCAGGACAAAGTTCGAAAGCAATTCCGCGGGAAATAATTTCATCGAGAAGACGTGGATCTTCAGTTGCCCGCACGCCATGTCCGAGACGTTTCGGATGTAGTGAACGCACAACCTCCCGTAAATGTTCTGGGCCGAGTAGTTCGCCGCCATGTGGCACGGCAGCTAAGCCAGCCCGACGGGCAATATCAAAAGCACGACCCCAAGAACTTGTATCGCCACGACGTTCATCATTAGAGAGCCCGAAACCAACCACTTCGCCTGGGCCGTCGCCAGCATGTTGGGCAGCCAGGCGGGCAAGAGTACGTGCATCAAGCGGGTGACGAATTCGCGATGCAGCAACGATTACCGCAACCTGCACCCCAGTATCACGTGAAGCTAATTTAGCTTCGTCAAGCACAATTTCTAAAGCTGGGGTAATTCCACCAACGAAAGGCGCATAGGAGGTTGGGTCAATTTGAATTTCAAGCCGGCGTGAGCCCTCAGCGCGTTCATCTTCAGCTGCTTCACGCACAATTCGTCGCATCGCAGCTTCGGAGCGAACCACTTTTCGGGCTGCGTCATATGCGCGCTGGAAACGGAACCATCCGCGTTGATCTGCAGGAACCTGTAGCGCGGTGTTATCGGTTAGATTTTCTGGCAGGCGGATACCTTGTTCGCAAGCCATGTCTTGGAGCGTTTGAACACGCATTGAACCGGTGAAGTGTAAATGAAGATGAGCTTTCGGCAATGTGTTCAAATCACGCATGAAACTATTTTGCCAGTATGTTGAGTTTTCCGCGAATGACGATAATGCCTGTTATATTTTCTGTGGATGCTGGCGCCGGGTACTAGTTTTCCATGGATGCTGGTGTCGAATGCGCACTTTCTGTGAAGGCGTGGTTTTATGGGTGGTTCTATCCGTGTGGTCCTGTGTGCTGCGCCGGATAATCTCTTTTCTTCCGCGTGCCCACTAGCCACAAAGAATTATCTTCATTATAAAAGGGGTATGCCAACAAGCTCCCGTGCCGTGACTGAACGCCAAGATTTAGCCTTGCTAACTGGCGTACGCGGGGGAGAAATGCTGCGTCTGGCCTACGCCGATCGGGCAGTGGTTACCTCTTGGCGAATTCACCAAATCCATCATCGTCCCGGAGCTGGAGTGACCGTCGGTTATTCCGTGGACTTGCGTAATAATCGTGACGGTTCGACTGAAGATTTATATGTGCTTGCTTCTACTGCGCGAATTTCGAGTGAGAAAGTTTTTGCTGCTGGCGGGCGACGTCTTCGACTCGGGGAGACTCGCGTCAGTATTTGGGAATATCCTTTTGACCCAGAGCTTCCAGCTTTAGAACTTGCCAGTGACCCGAACCAAATTTCTGATTTTTTGGGGGAAGTTGTAGAATTAGAACTTCTCGGCTATCGTCCCACTCGACGAGCTGTAGTTCGTGCAGACCGCGAGGGGCAAGATCCACTTTTTATTAAAGTTCTTCGCCCGAAAGAACAGGTTTCTTTAGAAGAGCGTTTGAACGCCGTGGCGCAAGCCGGATTGGCGGCACCGCAAATTTATCGCAGTGCGCCCGGGATGGTTGTAATGACGGCCGTGAAAGGTCGGCCGCTTTCCCGACTCTTAGCTGAAACTAGTTCGCGGGTATTGCCTTCAAAACGTCCAAGTTTTGAAACTTTAGAAGAGACCTTGAACAGTCTGGAACAAGCTTTAGATAAGTTGCCGATGCTAATGCCCGGGAAGAAACTCCGCCCGGCTTGGGCTGAACGCAGTGAACATTATGCGGAAGCAGCGAGTCTAGCTCTCCCACATCGGCTGCGAGAGTGTAATCGAATCGGGTCTGAAATTACTCGCCGTCTGAAACGCGCGGACGTCGGCCCGCAAGTGCCAACGCACGGTGATTTTTACGAAGCAAATATCTACGTGGGAGAAAACAATAATATTTTCTCTGCGATCTTGGATCTTGATTCTTTCGGTCCAGGATATCGTGTTCACGATTGGGGTTGCTTGCTCGGACATATGTCTGTGCTCCCGTATCTTTCCCCGAAAATTTACGACGGTGTGCCCGGAATTGTGGAAGATTGGTTCAGGTTGCTTTCACAGCGAGTTGATGCCCATGCGCTTGCAACCTCAGCTTCCGGAGTTGTGCTGTCACTTGTTGCAGGAGCGAAGAAAAAGCGCCGAGATGATAATACGGAGGCGGAAAACCGCCTCCGTATTGCTGGCCAGTGGCTCGAACGAGCTTAAGGCTAAAATAAACCTAAGCTGACTTAAAAAGATTTTATGAAAAGAGCTTTTGGAGTCGCTCAATACCAGTCTTGATATCGTCGTCGGAAAGCGCGTAGCTTAAACGAATATAGCCTGGTGCGCCGAAAGCTTCACCTGGAACTACTGCCACCTCAGCTTCTTCCAAAATCAATGTTGCAAGTTCAGAGCTGGTATTCGCGGTACGGCCAGCGAATTCTTTTCCGAGGAGTCCTTGCACATTCGGGAAAACGTAGAAAGCGCCAGTTGGCTCAGGTACTTCAAGATCAGGGATTTCGCGAAGCATCTCCACGATTAGCTGACGGCGACGGTTAAAGATTTCCCGCATTTCGGCGACAATGCTTTGATCCCCTTCAAGGGCGGCAAGTGCGGCAACTTGGGAGACGTTCGCGACGTTCGAGGTTGCATGAGACTGGAAGTTTGCAGCCTGCTTAATTACATCTGCTGGGCCATACATCCAGCCCACACGCCAACCAGTCATTGCGTAGGTCTTTGCCACGCCGTTGACGACGATAGTGCGGTCTGCCATCTCTGGAACTTCTTGGAGTAGGTATGCTGGCTCGCCGCCATATACGAGGTGCTCGTAGATTTCATCGGTAATAATCCAGATGCCCTTTTCAAGCGCCCAGTTTCCGATAGCGCGAATTTCTTCACGGGAATAAACTGCGCCGGTTGGGTTGGAAGGTGAGCAGAGCAGAAGTGCCTTGGTTGCTGGAGTTAAAGCAGTCTCAAGCTGTTCTAAAGTGACCTTGTATTCCTGATCCGAACCAGCGAAAACTTCAATTGGAGTGCCGCCACAGAGACGAATCACTTCGGGGTAGGTAGTCCAATAAGGGGCTGGAAGAATTACATCATCGCCGTCGGAAATAATTGCTGCGAAGGCTTGGAAAACAGCTTGTTTTCCACCATTTGTGACGATGATTTGTGAAGGGTCGATAGTCACTCCAGAGTCACGCAGAGTTTTCTCCGCGATTGCTTTCCGCAGAGCAGGCAAGCCAACTGCTGGAGTGTACTTATGGTTCTTCGGGTCACGAGCAGCCGCAACTGCTGCATCCACAATAAAATCAGGGGTTGGGAAGTCTGGTTCACCAGCACCGAAACCAATTACTGGTTTTCCTTCTGCTTTTAACGCTTTTGCCTTAGCGTCAACAGCGAGGGTCGCGGATTCTTGGAGTGCTCCAAGCCGAACTGAAACACGAGGTTTTGAATTATTAGTTGTCATGTTCCAATCGTGTCATAAATGAATTCTTGTGGCGCGATAATTCCAAAAATAAAATTTATTTCTTGTATACTGAGCGTGAATCAGAGCACCTGTCTTAAATTGCATTTGCCAAGTGCATAGGAGAGCGATTAAGATTTATCAGGCTGTCTGGTACCTAGTATTAAGCTAAAAAATTCGGCATAATATTAAGTGCACGCCAAGCAATAGGGTAGTGGCGCAATTGGTAGCGCACCGGTCTCCAAAACCGGCGGTTGTGGGTTCGAGTCCCTCCTGCCCTGCTAGAAAGCGGCCCAAAGGGGCCGTTTTCCACATTAACCGAGAGGATAATGCTGTGAACGAAGTTGCATCGAACAAGGGTCACGCACATAAAGGTGCTGCTGCACAGAAGCAGGGTCTTTTCGCGCGGATTATTACTTTCTTTAAGCAGGTTCTTGCAGAGTTCAAAAAGGTTCAGCGTCCAACAATGGAAGATCTTTGGAAGATGTTCCTAACTGTGTTGGGGTTCTTGGTTGTTGTAATGATTTTTGTCGGTGTGATTGATGTGGTCTTCAATCAGTCGGTGTTCTGGGTTTTCGGATAACAGATATTTAAAGCATTAGATATTTGAATCTGAGAACTAGAACAGAAACCTAATAACTGGTTAGCGAAAAGTGCAGAAAGCATAGGGAGCAAAATTATGTCAGACGAAATGCTCGAAGTGGGGAGTAACCCACTATTTTCTGATATCGAGAATGAGTCAACTCCTAGCTTTGAAACAGCTGAAGAAACTGTAGTTGACGCTCCAGAAGTTGCTGCAGCTGAAGGTGCTGAAGTTGAAACTTCACAGGAAGCTGCAGACGTTGCTGAAGCAGAAGAAAACACTGATGGGGAAGTGACTGAGGAGTCGATTCGTCGTCGACTAAAGGGGCTTCCTGGACGGTGGTATGTACTTCACACTTACGCCGGTTATGAAAAGCGTGTAAAGCAAGATCTTGAAACTCGTTCTCATTCCATGGGGATGGAAGATTATATTTTCCAAGTTGAAGTTCCAATGGAAGAAGTTATCGAAGTAAAGAAGGGGCAAAATAAATTTGTTTCCCGCGTGCGGATGCCGGGATATGCGCTTGTCCGCATGAAGATGACTGATGAGTCTTGGCGAGTAGTTCAGGAAACAAATGGTGTGACTGGATTCGTCGGAAATGGCCGTAATCCTGTTGCTCTCACCCCAGATGAAGTTGTGAAGATGCTCACGCCAGTAATCGAACAAGAAGTTGCGCATGAAGCTAAGGCTGCTGGAAAACCAGTGACTACAGGCGCTCCAACTCTCGTGGTTGAATACGAAGTTGGCGAGACTGTGACCCTTACCACCGAGCCTTGGGTGGGAATGCCAGCTACAATTTCAGAGGTTGATGCAGTGAACCAACGTCTCACTGTGCTCATGACTTTGGTTGGCCAGGAAACCCCGGTCGACCTGTCCTTCGGACAAGTTCAGAAGATGGACTAAGCTCGCGGTTCTTCGTGAATCGTCGGTTTGGGAAAGACTTTGAATTAGCCGCAGGCAGCCGTTACTTTTGCCATGTAACGGTACGTTTAGAAACAAAGGATCAATATGCCACCGAAGAAGAAGGTTGCAGGCCTGATCAAGCTACAGATTCAGGCAGGTGCTGCGAATCCAGCTCCTCCAGTTGGCCCAGCTTTGGGTCAGCATGGTGTGAACATTATGGAATTCTGCACCGCTTACAATGCTGCTACAGAATCCATGCGTGGAAGCATTGTGCCGGTAGAAATTACCGTATACGAAGATCGTTCATTCACCTTCGTAACCAAGACCCCTCCAGCAGCAGATTTGCTTAAGAAGGCTGCAGGCCTCAAGAAGGGTTCTGGTACTCCAAACACCGTGAAGGTTGGTCACGTTACTGCTGATCAGCTTCGTGAGATCGCTAAGACCAAGGAACCAGATCTCAATGCAAACGACATCGACAACGCAGCACGCATTATCGCGGGTACCGCTCGTTCGATGGGTTTGACCACTGACGAAATCTAATCCAAAGCATCCAAGATGCATGGTGCCGTCTGGGCACCGCGTGGTAGGACCCGGAGCTGGTTCGTATACCACAACTGCTATTTTAAGGAGAAAGCAGAATGGCAAAGCGCTCAAAGAATTACCGCAAGGCTGCTGAGCTAATTCAGCCGGGTGAACTTTACTCGGTTGAAGAAGCTGTAGAGCTTGCGATTAAGACTTCTGTAACGAAGTTTGCTTCCACTGTTGAAGCAGTATTCCGCCTTGGTGTTGACCCACGTAAGGCAGACCAGATGGTTCGCGGTACTGTATCGCTTCCACATGGTACTGGTAAGACCGCTCGCGTTATCGTTTTTGCAACCGGTGAACGTGCTGAAGCTGCTCGTGCAGCAGGCGCAGACGCTGTTGGCGACGACGATTTGATCGAGAAGGTTGCTGGCGGTTGGACCGATTTCGACGCAGCAGTAGCTACCCCTGAGCTCATGGGCAAGGTTGGTAAGCTCGGTCGTGTGCTCGGTCCACGTGGTTTGATGCCAAACCCTAAGACCGGTACCGTAACCATGGATACCGCAAAGGCTGTTACCGATATTAAGGGTGGCCGTATTGAATTCCGTGTTGATAAGCACGGCAATATCCCATTCGTTCTTGGTAACACTTCCTTTACCCCAGAACAGCTTGCTGAGAACTTCAAGGCAGCTTTCACTGAAATTCAGCGTCTCAAGCCATCGTCCTCAAAGGGTCGTTACATCCTCAAGGGTACGATTGCTACCACCATGGGTCCTGGTATCCCATTGGACGTAGTGAAGCTCGTTCGATAAATTCGGGGTTGTTCAAGGCAAGGGTGCTTGCGAAAGATTTGGCTTCTTTAAAATAAGGCCGAGTTCTTCATATAAGTGCGAGTTTGCTTGCTTGAGGAAAACTTTTGAATAAAGTGGGCTCCTGGCTTTGGTCAGGAGCCCACTTTTTGTAGCTTTAAGTTTTTATAGCTAGCTTTGTGGCATTTTATGAGATGTTATTGATAGATTATTTTGGTATTTAAGTCTAGGTAGAGTTAAATACAGGTGTCTTCGTTTAGAGAAAGTTGGAATCGTGGTTAAACCTTTTGTGATTGGTATTGCTGGTGGAACCGGAAGTGGGAAAACTACATTAACTAACGCAATTGCAAGCCGATTCCCGGGGGAGACCAGCATTGTTTACCACGATAATTATTATCGGCGTTGGGAAGGTTTAACTTACGAGCAGCGTGCACAGTTGAACTTTGATGCGCCAGAAGCCTTCGATACCGATCTTATGGTGGTTCAGTTAAAAGAACTGATTGCCGGAAACTGTATTCAAAGCCCGGTCTATAATTTTTCTGATCATAATCGTTCGGACGAAACGCTCCTGATTGAACCAGCGCCAGTAATTTTAGTTGAAGGCATTTTGATTTTTTCTGATCCAGAGCTTTGTAATCTTTTCGACCTGAAACTATTCGTTGATACTGATGCTGATGTGCGGATTATGCGCCGAATCAAGAGAGATGTGCTTGAACGTGGGCGCGATATTGAAAGCGTAGAGTCGCAGTATTTGAATACAGTGAAGCCAATGCATGAACTCTATGTTGAGCCCGCAAAGCGGCGTGCAGATTTAATTATCCCAGACGGGGGACGGAACTTGGTTGCGCTAGATATTCTCTTTAGCCGCATCTCGCACATTATTTCTTCGGGAATGGCAGATATTTAATAAAAGTAAATTAAAATCTAGTTTTGAAGCATGAATACTTATTACAGTTATAAGTATGGATATTGTTGACGAAATAATTGGAGCCGTTGTAGCTGCAGGGAAAGATGGAATTAAAGTCTTTGAACTATGCACAGCTTTGAAACTTGGTCCAAAAGAAATAATTCGAGTTTTAAGACCACGCGAAGATAAAGTTGAAATTACCTTTAATGCTGATGGTGAGATGATTTTATCTGAGCGAGACCGAAGAACTAGCGCATCTAATATTCTAGTTCTCCCACCAGAACAGCCCGAGTATGTTAAACCTCCAACTCTTGATGATGACACTAAATTAAGTTCATCTTATGGTGAAGATACCATTCTTATCGATCGTAAAGCTCCAATGATGAAGCTTCATTTAAATATTGATGAAGTTGGAGGCTTAATTGAACTATTGTCATTGCCGGCTATCTCTTCGTTCCTTACTGAATCCCAGCGTCTTCATTTGTTGCGGAGATTGTCAGAAGCAATGCCTGAAAGATTTGCCAGAATTTTACCTGAGGTGCAAGCTGAGACGGATTTAGACCGGGTCAGATTTGCTAACTCAATGAAGATAATTACTTCGGCTTTTATTGAGGGGCGTGCGGTAAGAATTATTTACATGAGTGAGGATTCTAAACTTACGAATCGAACGATTTTTCCACTTGCAATAATTGGGGTTAAGAACGGGCTTTTAGTTCAAGCTTATTGTTACTTACGTGGTGAATATCGTGGTTTTCGTTTGGATCGGATTGTGTCTGCCGTGGTTGTAGAAGCGCCAGTTGCAGAGGACGTTCCACCTTCACCCTATTTTTAATTTCACATAGGGGTGTTGCTTCCCTCACGAAAGAATCTTACGATGTTGCGGGTTTCTGCCGAGCAAGCTAGAATTCTATATGCCCAAGACCGCAGGTCGCCCGGAGCCAACGGGGCGAAATTCAGGTAACTGAAGCCAGCGTAGGTACGATTTTACAGCAGTAGACTGCTTTATACCCTCGTGCTTACGCGAGGGTTTTTGTTTTATCTGGGTTGACGATTTTGCGGCTTTATATCGGAAGGAGGTCCCATGGCACGGACCGACAAGTCTGCAGCGATTGCAGAGCTTACGGAAGCATTCCGCAGCTCTTCAGCTGTTCTTGTAACTGAGTACCGCGGTTCAACCGTAGCGCAGCTTAAGACTCTTCGTCGTGCGCTTGGTGCAGACGCAAAGTACACCGTTGCAAAGAACACGCTTGCGCGTATTGCGGCAAAGGATGCTGGCATCGAAGGTCTCGATGACGCTCTTAAGGGCCCAACCGCGCTTGCATTCGTTACCGGCGATATTGCTTCCGCAGCTAAGGCTATCAAGGAATTTGCAAAGGAAAACAAGGCGCTTGTGCTTAAGGCTGGCGTTCTTGAAGGCACAATCCTTGGTGCTGAAGATGTACAGAAGCTCGCTGATCTCGAATCTCGTGAGGTTCTCCTCGCCAAGACTGCTGGAGCTCTCAAGGCTTCGCTTTACAAGGCTGCATACGTATTCACCGCACCACTTGTTAAGACGGTGCGCACAGTTGACGCCCTGCGCGAGAAGCAGGAAACCGCTGCCTAAGGAAATTATCGACGGCGTGCGTGAAAGGAACGCAGGTCGCCTCAGTTTTCTGAAGTATCGGTTAAATAACCAAATAATTTGCCTCGCGTAGGCACAGGAAGGAAGGCCAATCATGGCTAAGCTTACCGCTGAAGAGCTCATCGAAGCTTTCAAGGAGCTCACCCTCGTAGAGCTTAACGACTTCGTAAAGAAGTTCGAAGAAGAATTCGACGTAGAAGCTGCTGCTCCAGCTGCAGTTGCTGTTGCTGCTGCTCCAGCTGCTGGTGGCGCTGCTGAAGAAGAAGAGAAGGACGAATTCGACGTAATCATCGAATCCGCTGGCGACAAGAAGATCCAGGTTATTAAGGAAGTTCGCGCACTTACCCCACTTGGTCTTAAGGAAGCTAAGGAACTCGTTGATAACGCTCCAAAGCCACTTCTTGAAGGCGTTAACAAGGAAACTGCTGAGAAGGCTAAGGAAGCTCTCGAAGCAGCTGGCGCAACCGTTACCCTTAAGTAATATCTGCGGTGAAGAACCGCAAGCGCTAATTCCTTACGTTCTCGTAGCGTAACTTTTAAGCCTGGTTCTGGCAGGACTAGAAATCTAGTTCTCCCAGAACCAGGTTTTTATTTGTTGATTACTTTATTCGAGTAATTGGTATCGTAAGCAATTCAAGAGTCTGGAATTTAAAGCATGGAAGAAAATTACTTCCAGAATTTATATTTTATGTGCGTTATCAAATAAAAGATTATGCCGAAGCATTCGGTAAGTTACTATCAATCTAGAGAGTGTCCAGGAACGCATATGGCAACTGCTTCAAAAATTTCAAATGTTAGTAGTTGGTGATGATGAGTAGTGGAAAAATTTTGCAGTCTCTGCAAATTGTTTTACATATAGTTGCTTGCTCGGGGCTTGTCTTCGGAGCCTATGTTACTTTTCTTCATGACGGCGTAGTTATTGCCTTAATTCCATTTTTGCTAATTGGGTTGCTTGGGGCAGTAGTAGCTAGTTATGGAATTTTGAAGTCTAAGAATGGTTTAGTATCCCTGGGTTCTGCAATGCTTATATTTTGCCCGACTGGCTTTTTCTATCTGTCAAACATTGCTGCCTTCTTAGGGGCTGTGCTTTCAGGGGTAAATCTTCTTTTGTCTGAAGCGGGAAAACGCGAATTTTAGCTAGTAAATTTGTGTTTTCCCGCTCTGAACTAGTCTTTGGCTGCGTTGAAGTAGCTTTTTATGCGCGGTATTTCCA
>JAXFDG010000048.1:0-4205 GCA_034173665.1 Arcanobacterium sp. | reverse complement strand
GGCAGGTAGCTACACTCGTGTCAGAAACAAGAGTTAATCCAGAATCCCTAATTGCTGAATCCATTGCTGGCGGCGTCCAGAGTTCTTTATGTATGCCATATTTTTCAACACTTCCAGGGAAAGCCTGATTAAAATCACCGCCAGCAATTACGTAATTCCCTTTCGCGACTTCCGCTTGGAAAACTTTGATCAATTGCTGTGATTGCGCGGCTTTACCTTCTCCATCATCGTATGCTTCGAGATGAAGATTTATTACGACTAATTCCTTTTCGGTATGTGCAATGGGAATTCGGCTTAGCAATAATGCCCGCTTCAAATTAAAAATTCGCTCTGGCCACTTAAAAGGAATTGGTAATTGGTGGCGAGCGGCTGTTGAAACTTTATATTTCGTAGTAGTTAAAATTCCTGAATCCATATATCCAAGTGGCGGCATCGGATAAGGAATGAACTTTACTTTAAAGTTCGGAGCATAACTCTGAATCGTGTTAGGTAAATTTTTTGCTAAGAAAGCTATCTGATTAAAACCAAAAGTACGGTTTGAAGCAAGATCTATTTCTTGAATTAAATTAATATCCGCATCTTGTTCTTTAAGAGTTTGTGCAATATTATCTAGATTTTCTTGCATCTCTGCTTTGGAAACCGTGAAAACCATTTCTCCACCGTCAGCAAAGAAATCAACATTTTTCCCCAATCCACCAAATCCAATATTCCACGTTAAAATATTTACTTCAGAATTAGTATGTAATTGCTTTGCTACAGTCCCAGAAGTCTTTATGTCTTCGGTAGCTGCGGGTTTATATTCTGTAAGAATAAAATAGCCGCAGAGTCCACTAACAGCAATAAGCATACTCGTAAGGGAAATAGTTATTACTTTTCTTAAACGCTTTCTTAAGCTTTTCTTATTTTCTGAAGTTAATTCTCCAATTGACATAACAATAAATCACCTTTGATTTTATACAGAGTAATTGTAGAAAAATAAGTCTTATCAGAAAAATAAGACTTATTGTCAAATACTATAATTAGTCTGTAGCGATTTATCTAGTCTTTTGAAAGATTTGTTCCACTCTTTCATTATTAATTCGTGTCAGATAATGGCTTGTGACCAGTTTCAGGACTTTGTTTTTGAGCAGTTAATTTCAACCCAATAACGCTAAAAATAATTCCACTCAAAAACAAAACTTTTAACGCGGTAATTTCTTCGGTTCGAGAAACCGCTGCAATAATAACTGTTAAAACAGCACCCACACCTGTCCACACTGCATAAGCAGTACCGATTGAAATTTGTTTTACCGCGTATGCTAACCCGAACATGGAAGCGATGAAAGCGAGCAAGAAAACTACAGAAGGTGTTAGTTTTGTGAAATTTTCTGACGCTCCGAGAGCAGTAGCCCAAATTGCTTCAAGAATTGCTGAGATAAAAAGAACAATCCACGACATTAGCCCACCACTTTCAGCCCAGCTACACATGAAATAAGGAAGATAATTAAAATAATTCTTCTTAATTCAAATTTTTCCACGCCACGAGCAAGAGCAATCAACACAGTAAGTGCAGCTCCAAGCCCGGTCCACACCGCATAGGCAGTGCCAACCGGAATCTCCTGCATGGCGATTCCGAGACAAAAAATCGAAAGAGCCATCGCCACTAAGAAAATTAAACTTGGAATTGGTTTTTTAAAGCCCTGCGATTCAGCCAGTGCAATGGCCCAAAGAGCTTCAAAACAAGCTGCGAGAATAAGAATTATCCAAACCATATTATTTACGGTTACTTCTTTTTCCGCTTTTCTCGCACTCGCATTGAAATCTGAATTGGAGATCCAGAGAATCCGAACTCTTCGCGAAGACGTCGTTCAATAAAGCGACGGTATCCATGATCAAGGAATCCCGAAGTGAAGAGTACAAATTTCGGTGGACGGTTTGCTACTTGTGCGGCAAAAAGAATCCGCGGTTGTTTTCCAGAACGTACCGGATGTGGTTTAGCTGAAATAACTTCACCAAGGAAGGAATTTAATCGGCCTGTGGAAATACGTTTATCCCATGATTGCAAAGCCGTATCCATGGCGCGAGTCAAACGATTAGTGTGCCAACCAGTAAGAGCCGAAAGATTCACTCGTTCTGCCCATTGCATCTGCACTAATTCTCGTTCTAATTCACGGTCAAGCTGTTCGCGTCGTTCATCATCCACAAGATCCCATTTATTGCAGATAACTACCATTGCACGACCAGAATCAATAATTTGCTGCATTACCCGAATATCTTGCTCTGTTAATTCTTGTGAAGCATCAATAAGGGCTAATCCAACTTCAGCTTTATCTAGCGCACCTTGGGTTCGCAATGAAGCATAGTAATCTGCTCCATGAGTTAAATGAACTCGACGTCGAATCCCTGCAGTATCAACAAATTTCCATAGCCGACCGTCCAACTCAATCAATTCATCAACTGGATCTCGGGTAGTTCCAGCAAGAGGATCTACAACTACTCGATTTTCCCCAGCAAGTTTATTCAGCAAAGAAGACTTTCCAACATTTGGCCGACCTAAAAGCGCAATTCGCCGTGGGCCATCCTTTGGCTGTTTCAATGCAACTGCTGATACTTCTGGTAGTTCACGCATCGCCGCGTCGAGTAAATCACCTGTGCCACGGCCATGTAATGCCGATACTGGATACGGCTCGCCAAGCCCTAGATTCCAGAGTGCAGCAGCATCTGGTTCTTGAGCCGGAGAATCGACTTTATTTGCCGCAAGAATAATTGGCTTACCGGAACGACGAAGTAATTTCACAATCCGTTCATCAGTAGCTGTTGCTCCAACTGTTGCATCTACCACGAAAAGCACAGCATCAGATTGTGAAATAGCATATTCTGATTGATCTGCCACGGACTTATCAATACCGACTACGTCGACTTCCCAACCTCCGGTATCAACAAGCGTAAAATTACGCCCATTCCAAGAAGCGTCGTAACGTACTCGATCGCGAGTTACACCAGGCTCATCTTGCACAACAGCAACTCGTTTCCCGACGATTCGGTTTACTAAAGTTGATTTTCCAACATTTGGGCGTCCGACAATTGCAAGAACTGGATACCCAGCTTCTTCGTTTTGTGAAACAAACTCAAAATCATCCTCGAGAACTGCATAATCTTCATCATCGAGCTCGTATTCACCCATAAAAGATTTCAACATTTCAGCTTGGGCAGCATCATCAGCAAAATCTCGGCCTTGTAACTTTGTTTCGTTTACCAAATCAGAAATCAAAGAAACAACTTCATCAATGGATAACTCTGAGGAATCAATTGTGACTACGCCGTCTTGAGCCGTCATAAATTCGGAAACAGTGGAATCGTCACGATCACGGCGTAATACTTCATCACGAGTCTGCGCAATTGCCTCTGCATCATCACTACCCCGAACTTCTTTTGCACGGCGAGCCAACCGGGCTTCTTCCGAAGCAGTTAAAAGCACTCGTACATCGGCATCAGGAGCAATCACAGTCGTAATATCACGGCCTTCCGCAACAATGCCACGTCCTTCAGACTGACCTGTTTCGCTAGCTTCAGCACGGATAATTTCCTGCTGTAGCCGTTTCATTTCAGCTCTTACATCAAGATTAACTGCGACTTTTGAAACTACCTGCGAAAGTTCGGGTGCACGAATTGCGCTAGTGATATCCACTCCGTTGCAAATAAACTGTTGTGCCTGTGGATCTAATGAAATTTCTAAAGGGAGAGCCTTAGTGGCAGCAGTAACCGCAGCTTGATCATCAAGATCTAGCTCTTGGTTTTGCGCCCACCATGCTGCAGCTCGGTACATTGCCCCGGTGTCGAGATAACTTAAACCAAATTCTTGAGCAACACGCTTGGCAACGGTAGATTTTCCAGATCCGGATGGACCGTCAATCGCAATTACAATACTCATCTCATCAACTTTCATTCATCGCGGAGATTACTTGCCAACCGCGTTTGGTTAAACCTTCTTCAAGTTCACGTAAGTAACTTGGAATTACTGAGATTGTTGCTCGACCCACTGGTTGACGAACCGAGTGTTCGAGCGAAAAATCTTCAATATTTACTCCAATTTGCCCTATTTCTGAAAACAATCTTCCAAGTTCGCCAGGCTCATCAGGAACTAAGACAAATAATTCACCGTAATTTGCGGGGGCTCCGCCATGTTTTCCAGGAATTCGGGAGACGCCTTTATTACCGGCCGCTAA
>JAXFDG010000047.1:0-8361 GCA_034173665.1 Arcanobacterium sp. | reverse complement strand
TTTGCAGATTACTGGATTACCACGAAATCAGGTTTTCGGCTCCGGCACCGTATTGGATACTTCCCGTTTGCGTTACTTAGTTTCGCTTGAAACAGGCGTAGCAACCCAAAATATTCACGCTTACATTGCCGGTGAACACGGTGATTCTGAAGTCGCATTGTGGTCTAGCGCGGAAATCGGGAATGTTCCTCTTCGTCACTGGGGTCCGACCTTATCTGGTGGTTTATTTGATGCAGAACTTCGAAAGAGAATTGCCGACGATGTGGTTCAGTCTGCTTATCGGATTATCGAAGGTAAGGGTGCAACAAACTTTGCAATTGGTCTAGCTGCATCGCGTATCGCGGGCGCGGTTCTTCGTGACGAGAATCGAGTTCTCACAATTTCCACCCTTCTTGAGGACTGGGAAGGTATTTCAGACGTTTGTATGGCTGCGCCAACAATTGTTGGGCGAAGCGGTGCGGGTCGAGTGTTGAATCCACCGTTAACTCTTGCGGAGCGTGACGGATTGACGGCTTCTGCAGAACGTTTGCGGGAAGTGGCGCGGAGTCTTGGATTCTAAAACTCCTGATTAAAGGAGCGCTTTCAGGCAGAATTTTTAACTAGGTTCTGCGATATGTGATTCTCTAGTTTCGGCTAGATACCTGAAAATATCTTTAGGTATCTAGCCGAAACTATTTCACAGCTGGCTCACAGGACTCTCTATTTTCCCGATGAGTCTGACGGTAGCTAATGTTCTTTATGCGATACAAGCTTTCGCTGCGGTTGCGGGAACGCATTTAACTCTAGTTTTATTATTGTTGATTGCAAGAATCCCGATTCTTGACCATACTCTTGGGCATGATGGTCTGGTTCATGTTCATCGAAAACTTGTCCCTTGGGTAGTTTGGCTGATTGCACTGCACGTATTCTTAGTTGTTCCGCTTCCAACATTGGGGGCACAATGGCCGGCGCAGCAGATGCAATTGCCACAGCTTTATGTGCGACTACTAATGAGAATTTAATTGAATCTTTTGCTTGGTTTCAGGAATTTTCTGGAGCTGGTTTAGTAGAGAATCCGAGTTGGGGTGCGTTGGTTATAGTCGGAGCGAAATTGTATCGACTTGGTGATGCTGCTCATAGTGAAGCCCATAAATAATGTTTTAAATCGAATATTGTTTGCCTTAATTGTAGAGTTGATTATTCATTATTAACTTAATTTCATCTTTAAAGAGTGAGAGAAAATGATTTACGCACTAACAATATTCACCCTTCTCGCCATTGCGTTACATATATTTATTTGGTACCTTGAAGCCTTTGCTTGGGAAACGAAAGCAACAAAGGTATTTGGTCATTCTGTTACCGATGCTCAGAACACTAAAGAAATTGCCTTTAATATGGGATTTTATAATTTATTTTTAGCGATAATTGCTGCACTCGGTTTGATTATATTTTTGTCTGACGCGACTTCTGTTGGTATTGCTCTGATCGCAGCCGGATTAGGTTCGATGTTTGCTGCAGCCTTGTTGCTTTTCTTCACTTCACCAAATAAACGTTCAGCTGCATTAAAGCAGGGATTCTTCCCGTTTTTGGGGCTTTTGTTTTTAGTCTTTATCTAACAATCGTAAAATTGAAACCAAGTTTAGCATGACTGAGCAGTTAACATTTGCAAGGTATGTTTCACCTTTTGGTGATTTAATTCTTGCTGCTGACGGCGAAGACCTGATTGGTTGTTGGTTTACCGGGCAGAAATATTTTGGCCAGCCTTTATTAGAATCACAAATTCCAAAAGATTGTCTTACCAGTTCTTTTAAGTCGAATATTTCTCTCCAAAAAGCTAAAGACTGGTTAGATGCTTATTTCAAAAAAGAATCTGCAGATTTGCCAAAAATAAAATTCCAAGGAACTGCCTTTCAAAACGAAGTTTGGGCGGAACTGTTATTGATTCCGCGAGGGGCATCAACTACTTATGGTGAAATTGCGAAAAATATTGCTCGTCGTCGAGGCTTGCCCCGTTTTTCGGCACAAGCTGTTGGCGGCGCCGTCGGCCATAATCCTTTTTCGCTACTTGTACCGTGCCATCGCGTTCTGGGCGCAGGTCAATCATTAACGGGATATGCGGGTGGCATTGATTTAAAAGCAAAATTACTTACTTTTGAAGGGGTTGAATTTAACCAATGAGCGAAACTTTTAACGCTCCAGTTCCCTGTATCTGGATTAATGGTAGTGCCTCTGAAGCCGCACAGTATTATGCAGAGATTTTTCGTGATGTGCAGATTTCTGATCAAGGTATGACTTGTGAAGTCACGATTCATGGGCAGAAATTTATTCTTTTAGGTGTTGACGACCATTATCAACCGAATCCTTCGATTAGTGGTTTGTTGAGATTCAATCCGCAACGTCTTGGGGGAGAAGCAGCAGCTCGGGAATATCTTTCTGCCTGTAATGCTGCTCTAAGCGAAGGTGGATCATTAATGGAGCTTGGTTCGTATCCGTTTAGTGATTACTATGCTTGGGTTCGTGATCGTTATGGGTTTACTTGGCAGTTGATGCTGGCTCCGGAACTCGATAATGAAGCTGTTGAATTAATTCCTGCTTTTATGTTTGGCGGCACAAACCATGGAAATTGTGAAAATGCCACAGATTATTGGATGCAACATCTTGGTGGTGAAGTTAAACATCGTTTGCGTTATGAGGCAGATGATTTCTTAGAGGAAGGAACTATTGCATTCTCAACCATTTCTCTTGGTTCAGATAATAAAGAATTTGCTGCGATGGATTCCGGGGCGTTCCATGACTTTACTTTTACCCCAGGAATCTCTTTAGTTTTATTTGCAGAAACTCAAAACGGAATTAATCAGCTTTGGGATGCTCTTTCAGCACAACCAGACCAGGAACGTTGTGGTTGGTGTGTAGATAGTTGGGGAGTTTCTTGGCAAGTTTTGCCAAGAAATATTGGTGAGTTAATGGCGGTTGAAGAAACTCGAACAAAATTAATGCAAATGGGCAAGATTGAACTTGCAGAATTTGAAAAATAGAAGCGTTAATTTTCGTGTTTTATTTGGAGTTTTTCCAGATAAAGGTGTTATTTAAAAATCAAGCATTTGATGTTCTTGCTGCTAATGGCGTTTGGTGAATATTAAACAACATGATTCCTTGATTTCCCTTGACTTTCTTTTCGAAGACATAAAGACTCAAGGTGAAACTGGGGGTTTTATGCAAAAGAATAGCGTTTATTTTTAATCGCTATTGATAAGAAGTTTTGCATAAAGATTATTTCCCAGAAAAGAAAATAACGAATCTTGAGGATTTTAGTTATTTAAGGGGAATTTATGGCACTATCACTGAAACGAGTAAGGAACATCCTTGCTGGATCTTTAGCGGGAGCATTAGTTCTTAGCGGACTAAATCTTCCTTCAGCACAAGCAGCTCCAATTGCTTTAACTCCTGCTGGAAGTTCAATGAGCATCACAAAATTAAACGAACAAATCGTTTGGGCAAATTTTGGTGATGCAAATATTTCTGGTGCAGGATACAACGTTCTTCCAGACGGGAAGAAAGCCTTTCAAATCGGAACGGTTTACACACAAGAATTACAACCAGGGTTTGTGATCCGAGCAGAAGTAGTTGAATTAAAGCCAATTGGTGAAGATGCTAACGTTAATTGGCATCTCCCTACTCCGGGTACCCCGACTCCAGAACATATTATTGCGCGTGGAGATGACACTAATTGGAGTCATTTATACTTAGCCGGAATGCCGAGTAATGGTCTTGCTTCTGTTGGTTCGGCACAAAATGGTGGAAATATTGGAATCACTTTTAAAGTCACTGCTACTTTTAACGGCACCCCAGTAATCCCATCAGTAATTGTGGCTGACGGTGAAGAAGCAAAAGGTAACGAAGCACAACGATATGTAACCACAGGTACGGGCTGGGATTTGCTAGCGGATGTAAAGAAAGATGCTTCATTTGCAAGCTATTCAGATCCAAAATTTGCAGCAGTTCCATATCTTCCGGGCTGGTCTCCACGTGGAGGTCATGAGTATGATCCGAGCTTATGGCAAAACGATGCCCCGGATAAAGGTTTAGGGACTGATACTTTTGGTGCACTGGTCACTCGGCAAGACCGTGCTTCTGTGCCAATTGTGGAAACCGCTGCTAAGACTACCGACGGAATGAATGTATCTGTTTACATTAATTCTTCTGGGATGCAGGCTGTGCGAATTGGTTTCGTGCTTTACGATCAGGGTGATGCTCCAGAATCATATGGAACCGCAAAGCATTTAACCCGACAAATTGCTGGATACAAGAATCCGCAACTTGGCCGCATCGCGCCAGACATTCTCATGAATCCTACAGGTGGGGAATGGAATCAAGATGATCTTTCAGATAATGCTGATGAAGGAGTATCTCAGATTCACGCAACAGGTGCAGACACCTTTGAATATTATTTAGCCTCAGATATTACTTACACAATGCCGATTTATGCCGAACCAAGTTCACAGGGCACGTCTTATATTCGCGGCTGGATTGATTTCAACAATAATGGCACCTTTGATTCGAATGAAGCAAGTGAAACTACGCCAGTATCTACCGCTGGACCGGTAAATTTGGTATTCCCTAATCCGCCACAGATTACAGATATAAATATTTCTGAGCTTGGTGCACGTATTCGTATCTCTGATGATGCAGCAGATGTTTTAGAACCAACAGGTTTTGCAACAAGTGGTGAAGTCGAAGATTTTAAGTTCTTTATTAAGCATCCACCACGTGGTGAAAAGAAAACTACAACTGGTGAACAAGGGCAAGTGCAGAATGCGAAAGCTACCTTTACTGCCCCTGGAGTAATTGAGCCAACAACAAATCCAAACTCGATTGATCCAAATGTGCCAATTAAGATTGTTACCGCAGATGGAACTCTTGTTGATACCTGGACCGAGCCAGGTGAGGGTACGTATGTTGTTGATGCTTCAGGAAATATTACTTTTACCCCTGAACCACAGTTCACCGGAACTGCAAAAGGAATTGTACTCCGCGCCGTCGATATGAACGGCCAATCAACTGGGTGGACTTCCCAGACACAAGCACAAACTAATGCTGGCTTGGAAGTTTTACCAAATGTAAACAATGGTGTGAACGGAACAGTAACCATGGATTCCGTTTATATCCCAACAGTTACTCCGGTTGTTCCGACGGCGACGAACGATACTACTATGGGGCCGCAGGGGCAGCCGCAAGAATCTGCGCTAACTTACACGGCTGGAAGCACTAATGTACCATTGGATTTCTCGACGACTACTTTTGTTGATGCTAATGGTGATCCAATTGCTGGATCTACTATTCCAGCAATGAAAGACGGCGTAGAAGTGGGTACCTTTACTCTTGATCCTGCTACTGGTCAGGTTGTGTTCCAGCCAAATCCAGATTTTATCGGGACTCCAGATTCAGTTCGAGTGCAAGTTAAAGATGCAAATGGTACTCCGGCAGTGGCTACATACACGCCAAATGTATTCCCAGTGACTCCGATTGGAACTCCTGCAACTTCAAGTGGCTTGCAAGGGCAAGTGCAAACTGGAACCCCTACATTCCAGGGTGGAAATGAAAATGTTCCAGTTACGATTACTGCGGATAATCCAGCTAAGTTAATTGATCCAGAAGGTAATCCGGTTGATACTACTCCAGCGTTGAAGGATGGTAAGCCGGTTGGTACTTATACAATTGATCCGGAAACCGGGGTAGTCACATTTACTCCGAATAAGGATTTTGTGGGCACTCCAGACCCTGCTGTGATTCAAGCAAAAGATACTAATGGTACTCCAGCAACTACAACCTATACACCAACTGTTTTCCCAGTAACTCCAACTGCCGGCAACAGTGAAACTGTGGATAAGCCAAATGTTCCACAAAACAGTAATTTAACATTCTTGCCTGGAAATGAGCAGGTGCCGTTGGATTTCTCGACGACTACTTTTGTTGATGCTAATGGTGATCCAATTGCTGGATCTACTATTCCAGCAATGAAAGACGGCGTAGAAGTGGGTACCTTTACTCTTGATCCTGCTACTGGTCAGGTTGTGTTCCAGCCAAAGCAGGATTATGTGGGGTCAGTTGACCCGATTCGAGTGCAAGTTCGTGATATTAACGGTACCCCGGCAGTAGCTACATACACACCGAAAGTTACTCCTCCTTTGCCATCATCTACACCAGTTACAACGGTTGGAAAACAAGGTGAAACTCAAAAGGGAATTCCAAGTTTCAATGATGGTTTTGGTAATCCGATTGTGCCAAGTGCAGATAATCCAGCTAAGCTAATCGATCCATTCACAGGTAAGGTTACTGATTCACCTACAGTTCCGGCTTTGAAGGATGGTAATCCGGTTGGTACTTATACAATTGATCCGGAAACCGGGGTAGTCACATTTACTCCGAATAAGGATTTTGTGGGTGTGCCAGATTTAGCTCGGGTTCAGTTGAACGATCCATGGGGCCAACCGGTGACAGGCTTCTACCAACCAGTGGTTACACCTAGTTGTAACTGCGGAGATGTGCCACCGGTATTAACTCCTCCTAATCCTTCACAAAGCACGCCAAATAAGCCTGGGAAACTTGCTCTCACAGGTGCGCAACTAGGAATTATGGGGACGCTCATGATTTTCGTGACCGGAATTGGCTTTGCAGTGTTTTTCAGTCGCAGAAAGCAAAATGAATGCTGAATATCAGCTAGTTCATAACCGCTTTAGCTGAATAAGCTACGATACTTGCGCTAGTTAAACAGAGTTACTCCCTACTTATTCAAAGTTTTGTTAGTTGAAATTTTAAATAAGTGGGGAGTAACTCATTTTTGGTTCTAGCGCAGATGTTTTGTGGATACTTGTTAGAATCACGGAATGAGCGATTTTTCAGTTAGTTATGAGCGGGTTATTTCTGCCCCAATTGATTCTGTGCAAGAACAAATTAATGATTTGCATCAGTGGGAGAACTGGTCTCCTTGGCAATTACTTGATCCGGATATGGATCAACAATATTTTGGTGCAGATCGCGGAGTGGGCGCAAAAATGACCTGGACCGGAAATAAGCAGGCTGGCTCAGGATCGATGGAAGTTATTACCGATCAGCCTGGACTTGTGGAAATTGATTTGAAATTCTTAAAACCTTTTAAAGCAGAGAATCGGAGTCACTTTTACCTTACTTCAGTTTCTGAGGGTGAAACCCGGGTTAAGTGGGAGTTGACTGGGAAACAAAACTTTTTGATGAAGATTATGTTCCGTCTTTTTAAGATGGAAAAGAATTTGCAAAATGATTTTGCAAAAGGTTTAAATCGCCTCGCTACAGTTGTTGAAAACTGAGAAGAAGCCGTGTAGCAGAACTTGTTTTGCAACTCTTTAAAGTAGACCTACCCATAGATTTAATTTAAAACAAAACCCCAACCAGGAGCTGGCCTAGTTGGGGTTTTGTTCAAGATTCTAATGACGGTTTATTTAATCTGATTTTGAATCGTTGTCAAATACTTTTGAGTTGATAGGATGAGTACTCGCAATTAAGTGAGTAGGAAAATATATGGCTAATGCACAATATTGGACTGCAGCAGAGAATGCTTTGGGAATTACTGCTGATGATTGGATTAACTTTTTCGAGAATCACCCTGAGGGCGATACCACTAGTCATACTGAGCTTGCACGTCGAAGTGCAGCGCGTTTAGCTGAATACGCCGTCGATAATCCAAATTTACAAGAAGCAAATTTATTTTGGTGGGCACAAAGCATTGCGATTGCTTATGAGTATGAAAAGGGATGGCGTTCACAAGGGCAACGTTGTGATGGAAGCTTTGCAGCCAGTGCTTCAAAAACGCTTTCCGGCACTTTGGATCAAATTTTTACACTTTGGCAAGAATTTATTACGGAAAATTTATTGTTTGTTGATGGTGTGCCCTGGGAATCTGAACCACGTTTAAGCGTAACGGAGAAGTGGCGTTATTGGCGTTGTTCACTTGCAAACGGAATTGCGATATCAGTGAATATTACGGCAAAATCCGTAACACCAGAGAAAGAGAAATGTATTATTGCTGCTGATGTGACAAAACTGGAATCAACTGAGCAAGTTCTTCTGATGAAAGAATCTTGGAAAACAATTTTGCAAGATTTTGCGCAGTGGATGAGTAACTGAAGTAGAGAAATAAAAGTTTTTTGGGGGCTGTATTCACAGCCCCCAAAACCATATTTGATCGCTAGATAATGTTAGTTTTTGCGTTTGTTACGCATTGTTGCAGCTACTCCGGTGATAATCACAAGCCCTGCAAAGGCACCAATCCCAGAAATATCTGCACCTGTTTTTGCTAGTTTTGGAGTTTTCGGTGTTTCTAGTGTTGGTGCTGGAGGATCCGCAGGG
>JAXFDG010000046.1:0-7161 GCA_034173665.1 Arcanobacterium sp. | reverse complement strand
TCCTTGGAGTAGCTATCAGGATTGTGATACGCGTTTTGGTTTAGTGGTGATTTCTCAAGATACGGTTTCTGGTTTATCTGAGGATGGGGTGTCTTTTGGGGCGAATCCGTTTGGGGATAATGGCCGACGTCGTGGAGATTTTGCCGCTCCTGTTCTTTCAGCCGGTGTAACATCGGGTAAAGGAAATGATAATGAAATAAATCAGCGTCCAGCAGGGGAAAATCACGATTTAGTTGCTGCTTTCCCGGGGCGAGGGGGGTTTTCGCAGGTCGCGGCGCATATGCTCAATGTGGAGCAAGGGGCAGTGAAGTCTATTCCGTGGCATAACCATGGAAAGAAGAAATATTTTGTACGGACGGCGCAAGTGATTAGTTTGATGCGTCGAATGAAGGAAGTTTTTGCAAAGCGTGAAGTCGGCTCTTTAGCTTCGGACACTCCACAACGGGTTGTTTCTTGGCGTTTTGATGGGGTAGTGGTGCTCTTGGGGTGTCTGGCTTTGATTATTTCTGGGGTTTGGCTTCTCAATATCTGACACTGAAGAAAATGTGACTCAAATTGCAAAAAACCTTTCTCTTCGTATAAATATTCATTTTTATTTGAAAATATACGCCTGCTGTTTCTTTAGGTTTACACAATACTTTGGGTGGAAAACATTGAAAAATAAGGTGTTTTTTCGAGTTCTTAGTGCATAAAGATTTTTCTGGATGCTCTGACTATTCCTTTAATGCTTTGCAATTTCTTTAAGCTTTGTGGGTAGAGAAATCTTGAGGTTAAGAAAAATTATCTCGAAATCAAAACTTCCTCAGGTATAGTTTTCTTCCATAACGATGTTTCGGCATCGTTGCTCGAATTGAATACGGCGTGACTTGAAACCACGCGGTAACTTGAACCACGTCGTCAATTCCCGCACGAATACATTACAAAAGAGGTGACAAATGAAGCGAAATAAGGTTCTTCCAATTTTCGTTGTCGGTGCTTCCGCAGCACTAGCACTTAGCGCATGTTCTTCCACTGTTGATGTGAAGAAGAGCGAAGGCGCAGCTACCACTGCATCATTCACTGTTGGTGCAGATGAGTACGGCGGGTACAACTCGTCAATTTCTTCCCTTTACTCGACTGGTAACTCAGTAATTAATGATCGTATGGCTTCCAGCTTCGGTTACTTCGAGGCTAACGGCGAATGGCATAAGGGTGGCGATCTCGGTGATTACGAGATGGTTTCCGAATCTCCACTAACCGTTAAGTACACCATTAACGAAAAGGCTGTGTACGAGGGTGGCACCCCAATCACCTGTGAAGATTTCTACTTGGATTGGGTAGCTCAGAACCCACAGTGGATTCTCGATGGCCAGAAGGCTGCTGGCAATGTAGATGACGCTGGAAACGGCGCTCCACTTTTCGATAACGTATCTTCTCCTGATTCATACGCTGGTCCAGTAAAGAATGGTCCAGAATGTAATGCAGGCGATCGTGAATTTACCGTTACTTACGATGCTCCAAACCCAGATTGGCAGCTCGTTATTTCCGGTGTACGTCCTTCCCACGTTGTAGCTACTCAGATTGGTCTTGACAAGGAAAAGCTTTTCGAAGCTCTCAAGGCTCAGGATTTTGAAGTTGCAAAGAAGGCTGCGGACTACTGGAATAACTGGTATTCCAAGAATGCTGGAGAACTTCAGCCAGCTGAAGAAATTCCATCTTTCGGCCCATACACCTTGAAGCAGGGTGGTTGGAAGAAGGGTGAATACGTAACCCTCGTTAAGAACCCTGATTGGTGGGGTGAACCAGGTGGCGTTGACGAGCTCGTTGTACGCTTTATCGCTCCAGAAGGCCAGATTCAGGCTCTTGCTAACAAGGATGTAAACGTAATTGAACCACAGGCAACTCAGGATGCACTTGACACCTTGGCAAATACTGCTGGTGTAAAGGTTCTTACCGGTTCAACCATGATTTGGGAACACTTGGATTACAACTTCGCTGATACTTCCGTATTCTCCGAAGGTCAGGGTGGTCTCAAGCTTCGTCAGGCATTTGCACTTTGTGCACCACGCCAGGACATCGTAGACAAGCTTGTAAAGAAGCTTGATCCAGAAGCACAGCTCATGAATTCTCGCGAATACTTTGTAAACGACCCTGAGTACGCAGAGGTTGTAGCAGCTTCTTACAATGGCGAATACGACAAGGTTGATCTTGAGAAGGCAAAGCAGCTTATTGCTGAGTCTGGTGTAGCAAACCCAACTGTACGTATCGGTTACTCCGCTCCTAATCAGCGTCGTGCTGATACCGTTGCTTTGATTAAGGCTTCCTGTGATCAGGCTGGCTTCACCATTGAAGACATCGGTGCAGAAAACTTCTTCGCTCCTGAAGGTGCTCTTGCAACCGGCCAGTACGATATTGCACTCTTCGCATGGTCCGGTTCCGGCCAGGTTGTTTCCGGTGCAAATATCTTCAAGTCCACCGGTCAGCAGAACTTCAGCCAGTGGAACAACGCAGAAGTAGATGCTGCTTGGGCAAAGGTTGAGGTTTCCCTTGATCCTGCAGTTCACAAGGCAGCAAAGATTGAATTCGAAAAGGCTGCATGGGCAGATCTTTTGAACCTCCCAATCTACGCACACCCAGGCATTGCAGCACATACCGAAGGCTTGAAGAACGTTGAGCGCAACGTAACTCAGAACGGTATTGTCTGGAACGCTGAAAAGTGGGCCTGGTAATCGCTTGAGGTACAACCTCTCGATTCAGCACTGAGGCGTAGCGGTGTAGTGATAACCACTACACCGCTACGCCTGTGTAGTGCAACAGTGGTTTAGTGTTGGGTTGGGCTTTTAGATATTGCGCATTTGAATCTTCAATCTCTTCCACTGATTTATTAAATAAGCATTAATTAATAAATATTTAAAATAGTTTTAAAAACTAAAAGTCTCGTAAAATTCAGTGAGTTTGCTTTTATTTTCAAATGAAATTTCATTTTGAAAAAATCACCAATTAGAATTTTTACGGTAATTGTAAAGTTAAAGACTTTCAAAAAAGCTTGCAGAGAAATTATCAAAATAGTATTGAGATAGTTTAAAACTGAGCAAGAAGAAAGAAAGTAGTCCTCGAATGTCAAAGTTCATTCTCAAGCGCATTGGTATTTCTGCGCTCGTCTTGTTCATTGCATCAATTCTGATGTACGTGCTGGTTATTAACTCCGGCGATCCTCTCGCAGATTTGCGCGAATCAAATGATAAGAATCGCGAAAACCTGATGCAACGCCGAACCGAGCAAATGGGCTTGGATCTTCCATGGTACGTGCGCTACTGGAACTGGCTCACCGGTGTTGGTGGATGTTTAAAGGGTGCTTGTAACTTTGGCTTAGATCGCAGTGGCCAGAATGTGAACGACTTACTTGCAGCCGCAGCCGGATCTTCAATCAGGCTCGTCTTCCTTGCAACAGTGCTTGGTATCGTGCTCGGTATCTTCTTTGGCGTAATGACCGCGATTCGTCAGTACTCTGGATTTGACTATGTAGTGACAGCGATTGCTTTTATTTTCTTCTCACTTCCTTCCTTCGTATTCGCAGTGTTGCTTAAGGAATACGGCGCAATTCGTTTTAATGACTGGCTGGCAGACGCCCAAATTTCTTGGTGGACCACACTGATTCTGGCGGTGCTTTTCGCGCTTTTCTGTCAAGCAATTGTGGCAGGCTCAAAGAAGAACCGTTTAATTACGGCTGTTAGTTCATTCGTTGTTGCAGTAGCACTACTGCAATTCCTCTCCGTAACTCGCTGGTTCGCAAATCCAGGATCAGGCTTCTGGATGGAAGCTTTGGCAGGTATTGCAGGTGCGATTCTCTTCACTGCCTTGCTTGTGAATATTTCAAATCGCCGGGCATTAGTAAATGTGCTTGCAGTGGCTGGTGTATATTTTGTAGCGATTCTCGCCCTTAACGGTGTGCTCGTTAACGCTTCATACCTCTGGCTCTTCATTATGCTTGCTCTCGGTATCGCTATTGCTATCGCGATTCCATACTTCTTTGGTGGATATGCCCGCGACTCAATTCGCGTTGCCGCAATTTGGACAGTAATCGGAATGTGGGTTGCAATGATTGTAGACTACGTTTCCCGCTACTGGGTTCACTACATTGACGCCGTCGGTTCTCGTCCGATTTCTACAATCGGTTCCGAGTCTCCAAACTTCTCAGGCGCAGGATATTTCTGGTTAGAGTTTATTGATATGGGTGCACATATTTTGCTCCCAACGATTTCGTTGACCTTGATGTCGATTGCTTCGTACACGCGTTACACGCGTTCTTCAATGCTTGAAACCCTTGGTCAAGATTATGTTCGAACTGCACGTTCAAAGGGCTTGCCAGAGCGTATCGTGATGACACGTCATGCATTCCGTAATGCGCTTATTCCAATTACTACAATCGTGGCTTTTGACTTTGCAGGTTTGATTGGTGGCGCAGTTATTACCGAAAAGGTCTTCGGCTGGAAGGGAATGGGTAATCTTTTCCAAACCGGGTTATCCCATGTTGATCCGAACCCGGTAATGGCATTCTTCTTGGTAACTGGTGGTATTGCAGTTTTGATGAACATGATTGCTGATATCGCTTATGCCTACATCGACCCACGAATCCGGAGGTGAACAAAGAAATGATGACTAACTTTGTTCGCAATCTAGGAGGCAATAATGAGTAAAGAAAATTTTGAACATAAAGTAGCTCAGGTCGATGATCCATCGAAGTTTGACATTGCTGAGCTCGATGATGAAGTTTTGGATTCAAAAGATACGAAGTCGTACTCTCAAGGGCAATTAGTTTTACGACGCTTCTTGCATCACCGGGGAGCGATGATTTCAACTATCTTCCTTACTTTCATTATTTTGTTAGCGTTTACTTCGCTTGGTTTTGGTCCGATTCCAGGTTGGTGGAAGCATAACTTCATTGATCCACTACCAGTGGTAAATGGGGGAGCACCAACTATTAGCTGGACCGGTCTTGGCGAACACCCAATGGGTCAGGATAACGTCGGTAAAGATTACTTCGCCTTAATTATGCGTGGTACCCAAAAGTCAATCATTATTGCGTTCGTTGTGGGCTTGGTTTCAACCTTTATTGGTACCGTAGTTGGTGCATTATCTGGTTATCTCCGCGGCCCGGTTGAATCAATATTGATGCGTGTCACCGATCTTTTCATCGTTATTCCGATGCTCGTGCTTGCTGCAGTGATCGGTTCGATGTTCGGCAACAAGGGTATTATGCTTCTGGCAGTAATGCTTGGTTTGCTTTCTTGGACTGGTCTGGCTCGACTCGTGCGTGGTGAAGTTCTTTCCCTGCGTGAACGCGAATTCGTTTCTGCTGCACAAGCACTTGGCGCCCCAACAAGCCGGATTATCATCCGTCATATTTTGCCTAACTGCTTGGGTACGATTATCGTTTCCGCAACCCTTTCCATTGCTTCGGCAATCTTGCTTGAGACTTCACTTTCTTACCTTGGCTTCGGCGTGAAGGCTCCAGAAACTTCGCTTGGTTTGTTAATTTCTAACTACCAGCAGACCTTCTCTACTCGTCCATGGCTCTTCTTCTGGCCAGCAGCTTTGATTTTGGCAATTGCTTTGGCAATTAACTTCATCGGTGATGGCCTGCGCGATGCATTTGATCCACGTCAGAAGGGAAAGGTGAACTAAGATGACTCACCTCAATCCAGAAAGTACTGATATGCAGAAAACTGAACTTGAGGCTGGTAAGCCAGTACTTTCCTTCGGTGAACTCGATGTCCAGTTTAAGACCGAGTTTGGGCGAGTACACGCTGTCCGTGGTGTAAGCATTGATATTCACCCGGGTGAAGTAGTGGCACTTGTTGGTGAATCTGGTTCTGGAAAATCCGTAACTTCGATGTCAGCTCTTGGCTTGCTACCAGGCAACGCAACTATTGGTGGTGACGTGAAAGTTGGCAAATACGATGTGCGGGCAGCCGGTTCACGTGGGTTACGCGCAATTCGCGGTAAAGAAGTAGCAATGGTTTTCCAGGAGCCAATGACTGCGCTGAACCCAGTAATTACTATTGGAAAGCAGATTACTGAAGCTCTTGAGCATCATGGACTCTACTACGGCGAAGATGCAGATAAGCGTGCTATCGAATTACTTGAGATGGTTGGATTAGATAATCCAGAAAAGCGCTTTGCTCAGTATCCGCATGAACTTTCCGGTGGTCAGCGTCAGCGTGTAGTTATCGCGATTGCAATTAGCTGTAATCCAAAGGCAATCATTGCCGACGAACCAACCACCGCACTTGATGTGACTGTTCAGGCAGATATCCTTGACTTGCTTCGTTCTTTGAAAGACAAGCTCAACACCGGTATCTTGCTGATTACCCACTCCATGGGCGTGGTTGCAGATATGGCTGATTACGTTCACGTAATGTTCCGTGGAAATATCGTTGAATCCGGCACCGCCGATCAAGTGATGAACCACCCAGAACATCCGTACACGAAGCGTCTGTTAAAGGCAGTGCCACATTTGGGGCAGGGTCGTGTGCAATTCGGTTTGCGTGAGATTACTCCAGAGAGTCTTGACTTAAATAAGAAGGTCCTTGAAGCAAAAGACCTTGTTATTGAATATGAGATGCGTGGTAAGGCGCCATTCCGAGCTGTTGACGGCGTAACTTTTGATGTTGCGGCAAAGGAAATTGTGGGCCTCGTTGGCGAATCAGGTTCGGGTAAGTCCACTATCGGTAAGTGCGTGTTGGGCTTGCTTCCAGCGGCTTCTGGTGAAGTTAAGATTTTCGGTGAAGATTTGCTTTCGTTGTCAAAGCAGGAGCGACGTGCACGTTCTAAGGATATCGGCGTAGTATTCCAAGATCCGGCAGCCTCGTTGAATCCAAGATTCCCGATCGGTGACTGTATCGGTGAACCACTTGTAGTTCATAAGATTGGAACAGCGAAAGAACGCCAGCAGCGCGTGCTTGAAATGCTTGATGCGGTGCAGCTTCCACGCTCAACTTACAATCGTTACCCGCATGAGCTTTCTGGTGGTCAGCGTCAGCGTGTATGTATCGCTCGTGCTCTGATTCTCCGCCCAAGCCTATTGATTGCTGATGAGCCAACTTCTGCACTTGATGTGTCGGTACAAGCAACTGTTTTGCGGATGCTTTCTGACTTGCAAGAAGAATTTGGCTTCGCTTG
>JAXFDG010000045.1:0-7718 GCA_034173665.1 Arcanobacterium sp. | reverse complement strand
TGTTTTACAACCGGCACAGTTTTCCTTACCGATGTAGTTCCTACTGATATCGAATCAGGTTCCAAAATTTCTACCTGCATCTTTCCCGCATCAGGGAATTGTAAAAATAGCTCTCCCCCTTTCTCCGAACTAAAAGATACTGCCGAAAGTTCTCCTTCGTTCCATCGAAAATCAAACTCAAAACCACCTCGAGCTCGGATTCCATGCACCGCACCGGTCCCCCAATTCTGCGGCAAAGCCGGTAGAAGCTGCACTTTACCCGTATGAGATTGGAGAAGCATCTCATTAACCGCTGCCGTATATCCTAGATTTCCATCGATTTGAAACGGTGGATGTGCATCAAATAAATTCGGATAGGTTCCCCTCTTCAACAGCTGCATAACTAGTTGATAGGCTGCTTCACCTTCCCCGACGCGAGCCCAAGCTCCGAGACGTTGAGCGAGTCCCCACCCAGTTGAATAAATTCCCCGTTCACGCAAGGAAATCTTTGCTCCTTCAAGCAAATTTGGAGTATCCTCATTAATTATTTTTCCGGGATATACTCCCAATAAATGCGAAAGATGCCGATGCCCTGATTCAAATCCGGGAATTGCACTTCCATCAGCAAAGAATCCGATTCGCCCTTCGTCGTACCATTCCTTAATTTGCCCTTCAGAACCAAGTTCAATTGGTTTCAATAAAGAACGTGCACAATCCCAGCTCCGATTTGCTTCAGAAACAAAAGTTCCTAGTACTCCCTCTGAACTTTCTTCTTTACCTGAGCTCTCTTTCTTGGCGAACTCTTTTGGATTCTTCCTTTGCCAATTTTCCACTCCACATGACTCAGTACTACCCACTAGTTCAGAATCGATTCCAAGAATCTGCGCTGCCTGAATTGCATTATCAAAAAGTTCTTGCAAAATACTTTGTTCATAGGTATTACCGTCAGTAATTGGTCCATGTTCTGGAGAGAATGTTGGCGTAGATACTAAACGCTCTACACCAAACTTGGAAACTGTTGGATGCAATAGTTTTTGAACATAAAACTGTGCTGTTTCTTTTAATAATGGATAAATTCTCTGCGCTAGCAAGTTTTTATCATTTGTAAACTCATAATGTTGATAAAGGTTTTGTAAAATCCACGGAACTGCTGCAGGGGACCATCCCCAATAAAAATTATTCCCTGGAGTAGTCCACCCATAAGGGGTATTCTCCGTATGCGACATAAATCCAGATCCAGGGGTACCTTCAGTACCGGCATAAACTTTTGCAGTTTCGCGCCCTGGTTGAACTAAATTTTCTACGAATTCTAATAGCGGGAAAGCACTAGTGCTAAGGTTTGCAGAATGTGCCGGCCAATAATTCATTTGCAAGTTCACATTCATGTGATAATCTGCTCGCCAAGGATTTTCATGATTCGCATCTTGCGCACATTTTGCCCAAAGCCCTTGCAGATTCGCCGGGAGCTGCGAATTCTCTCGGGAAGAAGAAAGCAATAAGTACCGCCCGTAGGTATGTAACAATGCCTCCAAGAAACGCTGTGCTGATTGTTCTAATTCTCCGTAACGATATTTTGTTAGGAGTTCATCTGTCGCCAATCCGGATGAAGTCCCAGCGAAATCAACATCCATCGCCTGCATTTTGGGAACAAAATCTTGTTCATGGCGAGTTCGTAGACTTTCATAAGATTTGTTAATTGCACTATCTGTAACTGCAGTTACTCGACTCATCAGCTCTTGCAGATTTTCTCCAGTGCGATAAGCGGGATATTCATTTTTGTAGTCAGTAGCAATTTTTAAAACAAAATATAAGTCTCCACTACCAGATATTTTTAACTTGTCTTCAACTACTTCAGCTTGTTTATTTATCCGTAAACTAGCTCCATAATTCAATCCATTATTATGTAATTTTCCGGATAATTCGATTCCCCTATCAGTTATTTTTAGGTGCTCATTATTAGCATTTGCGTCCTGGTAGCTTTTTAACTCCAAAAATACCGGGAGTGAAGGGTCAAGACTGATTTTCCCCACAACCACATCATCTGGATTTGAGGCAAAATATTCACGTTGATTTAAGATCTGCAGATTTCGCGTCGGATGGCCAGAGTTAAACTTAACTCGCGCAATCCCTCGCTCTAAATCAAGCTCACGTTGATAATTTTCAACATGATTTAACCCCGGCTGAGAAATTAACAACTCACCGAAACCTTGATACCCACCGTATTCAATATTTCGCTCATGCCCACCCACGAGTTTTTCTGCTGCAAGATTTGCTGCTTTATCTGATGCTCCAGTTTCAAAATTAGCTCTAATTTCAGCTAAAGTTTTTCCGTTTCTACCATCGACCACAGAATTTCCACCATGATAATTTGAACTTGTTCCAGGGCCACCCGTCCACAAGGTTTTCTCATTCAACACGAGCTTTTCTTGACTTACTTCACCATAAACCGTTGCCCCCAAATCTCCATTCCCAAGAGGCAAAGTTGTTTGTTGCCAAAGATTATCGCACTGCGATTCTCCAGAAAAACCAATCAGCTTCGTCTGCGAAGCTGGCTGTAAATATCTTAAAATTGGTTGTGAAGTCGACTCAAAACTCTGCAACACAGTAAAAGCTGAATGGGTTTCAATAATCCCTCCCACTCCCGCAATTAAACTAATTCCTGCTAAGAACGAAATAAGTTTTGCTTTCACCAGGTCTCCTTTGACGCATGATGAGTAGTACTTCTAAATCTCTCTTAGTATACTGATAATTCTTTTCAATATTTGGAAAATTAACTTCACATCCATATTTTCTTGATAACTTTAAAACATATTTATTAACTAATATTTTGGTGAAAACAGTGGAATTAGAAATAATTTTCGCATTAGTCACGAGTGCTTTTGTTGCCGGATGGATTGACGCAATCATCGGCGGAGGTGGATTAATTCTAATTCCAACTATTCTTGCTTGTGTTCCAACAATTCCGCCAGCAACAGTACTAGGCACAAATAAATTTGCAGCATCACTGGGAACAGGCAGTGCCGCAATTTCCTTACTCCGTAAAGTGCCGCTACTAAAATCGCAGAAAACACAACTTCGATGGTTAATTCCAACTGCAATTATTTTTGCCGCACTCGGAGCAGGTTTTGCCGCGAGTATTCCTAGTAATACTCTCCGCCCAATTGTTATTACCCTCTTATTAGGGTCT
Organism: Arcanobacterium sp.; assembly: GCA_034173665.1. Lineage (GTDB taxonomy): Bacteria > Actinomycetota > Actinomycetes > Actinomycetales > Actinomycetaceae > Arcanobacterium_A. Next base: position 4,552 of record JAXFDG010000045.1, on the reverse strand, counting down.
GGACTATTCATAGCATTCCAACCAAAATTCGGGTCTGGCACTTACGAACCAAGACAAATTTCAAGAATTCAAATATTTCTATTTTTCCTAGCTGCCATGACGATTTCTCTTTATGACGGTATTTTCGGCCCTGGCACTGGAATGTTTTTCATTATTGCCGGAACCGCGATTTACCAAACAAGTTTCTTAAAATCAGCAGTCTTAGCAAAAATCCTAAATTTTTCCACAAATCTTGGTGCGCTGATCGTGTTTTTTGCATCCGGAAATGTATCAGTAAAGCTCGGGCTAATGCTCGCCGTCGCCAATATCCTTGGAGCCCAGCTTGGTGCCCGAACTGTTCTCAAAGGTGGAACAAAATTCTTAAGGTATGCATTGCTGATAATAGTTGTCGTACTTACTTCTTACTTAATCTGGCAACAATTAAGCTAGACAGCCATAAACAGTAAAAGTCAACGCATTATTTGATGCTTTAACCTCAGACATCATTTAGATTTGTGAATCATCGGATGTTTCTTCCGATTTTGTTTCCACATCACTCTGAACTTCTGTATTACTGCGGAAAATTGCCCCTGGGCTAAAATCTTGCACGGCGTCACTAATTTCTTCAAAGCTCAAATATCCATCACCGGGAGCTGCTTCAAAAGAAGAAAATACGTCAGAAACCTTCGCTTCTTTGATCTCAAGTTCGAAGTTATCTAGTTTTAATTCATCGTTACGCCACGCTTGATACGAATCACGCAAGGCAATAGTTTCTTCTGTCTGTACCCGCTTGCGAAACACAACATAGTAAATAAATGCACAAATTAAAGCGACAACCGCAGTAAAAATGATGAACTCCACGCTTCAGTTCTACCGAACCTTTTATCTAATCAAAAATGCAAAACAGGTATTATACGCAAGCTCACATGATTGATAACAAGCGCATAACAGCAGATAACTAATTAATTTCAAGTTCTTTTAAACGTTGCGAAATAACAGAAGTTACCCCTTGCTCTTTCATCGCTACGCCGTACAAAGTATCAGCAATTTCCATTGTCCGTTTTTGATGTGTAATCACTAAAAGCTGCGAGTTATTCTGCAGCTCTCGGAAAATATCGATGAGACGGGAAAGGTTTACATCATCAAGAGCAGCTTCAACTTCATCCATCACGTAGAACGGCGAAGGTCGAGCCTTAAAAATTGCCACCAAGAATGCAACTGCTGTTAAAGAACGTTCACCACCAGATAATAATGATAGTCGCTTAACCCGCTTCCCTGGCGGTCGCGCCTCAATCTCGATTCCAGTAGTCAAGATATTATTCGGATCGGTCAAAACTAATTGCCCTTTACCACCAGGGAAAAGTCGCTCAAACGTACCGGTAAATTCACGAGCCACATCTTCAAAGGCTGAAGTCATTACTTCATTTACGCGTTCATCAATATCATGAATAATTTTCAGGAGATCTTCCCGAGATTTCTTTAAATCTTGGAGCTGCTCAGTGAGATACCGTTGACGCTCTTCTAACGCTGCGTGCTCCTCTAACGCAAGCGGATTAATCTTCCCGAGACGAACCAAATCACGTTCCGCTCGAGCAAGCCGCTTTTCTTGCGCTTCTCGAACAAATGGAACTGGCTCAGCATCTTCAACAGGAATTAACTGGTGTGGGCCAAATTCTTCAATTAAAATTTTTGCTTCCATCCCCAGATCATCAATCGCTTTTACAGCAAGTTGTTCATACTGTGCTTTAAGTTGCGCAATTGCCAACTCGCGACGATGTTGTAAATCAGTGAGAGTCCGCTCTTGGGTTTGCAAATCTTCTAACTGACGACGCGCATTACTTAGCTCTGAATCTTTTTCAATTCGAGCAGCTTGAGCTGCTTCACGTTGCACACTAATTCTTTGCAATAACATCTGTGTAAATTGCAATGTTTCCTGCGCGTTAACTCCAATTCGTTCAGCAATAATCGCCATTTCACTGCGGCGCTGCGCAGCACGTTCTTCCTGGGCAATCCGCGCCTCAACAGATTGTGCGGTGTTTTCTAAAGCATCTGCCTTTCCAGCAACCGCCCGTAAACGTTCCTCACGTGTTCGTAATTGTAAGCGTGATTCAGTTTCTTTTGCCCGCGCTGCAACTGTTTCTTGATGCGCTTGGGTTCGTTGATCTTGCACCTGTGCAAGCTGATTATTTAACTCTTCTGGCGGAGCATCCAAAGTAGCTTCCTGTGCTTCTAATTCAGCAAGCTCCTGACGTCTTTGCGCAAGTTCAAAAGTAATTTTTGTAATCCGTTGTTCATTGCGTTCAACTTCTGCTTCTGCTGCTTGCAAGGATTGGCGAAGAACTCCTAATTGTGCGCTTACTGCCGCTAACTGCGAATCACGAGCACTAAGCTGCGCCTGCAAATCTTCAAATTCTTCTCTTGCAAGAACTTCCTTTTCTGCAGCCTGAACGAGTATTACTTCAGCCGTTTCTCGTTCTGCTTTCGCCGATTCCGCCTGAACCAGCGCATCCTCATAAGCGGCAGCTCGAGCAAGCACTGTATTTTGCTGAACTTCGCCACCAATCACATAAGATTTACTAAGAACATCACCTGCAAGTGTGGCAACACGCTCAACTCCGGCATCAAGAAGTTTCTTCGCAATAACTAAATCAACTGCAAGTGCAACACCTTGCAGCAAGCTACGAATTGCACCACGAGTTTCCAGATTCGTATCGACGACGAGATTTGCGGCCACAGCTTCTGAATCCGATAATCCTAATTGCATGATTATCGTTCCAACTGAATCTGCTTCCAGTTGTGGATCAGATTCCACCAGCATTTCTAAATGCCCTGCTTGAGATTCGCGAACAGCTCGTAAAGCATCTACGGCGTCGTCGAGAGAGTTCATAACCACGCCAGTAGCAATTCCTGCTAATGCCGCTTCAACTGCCGCTTCCCAACCACTTCTAATTTTTAACTGTTCCCGCACAAAGCCACGCACACCAAGCCGATATTCATCATGAAGCCACGCTGAAGCATCTTCTGGCGCTAATGACAAAGCTAATGTTTCAGCTTTTGTCGTCCACTGTACAACTGCTTCACGAATCTCTTCTGCATTTTTCCGTGCTTGCAGATGAGCATCTTTTGCTTCTTGCAATTCACGAGCCGCTTCTTCTTGTGCAATTGAAAGTGTATCGTCCCCATCAGTATGAGCAACTGCAGCCTGTTCCATCTGTAAAACATCAGCTGAATTCGCTGCAACCCGCTCCACTGCACCTTGATGAGCTTGTTTCACTCGAACTAATTCAGCGTCGAGAGACTCAATTCTTGTTTTTGCTGTTTCTAGTTGCCCCCGATAACGTGCAAGGGTTTCGCGACGATCGGCAAGACTCCGATTAAGCTGCACCACTTGTGCATCAAGTTCACGTTCTGCAAGTTCAGCCTTTTCTCTACGAGAAATTATTTCAGTTAATTCGTCTTCACATTCACGCACCGCAGTCCGTAGTGATTCTTCTTCAAGACGGACTTTTTCTGCACGTTCACGAATTTGTGCGGGACTTTCACCACGATGAATATTTGGCCCAGCTTGTGTTAAAGAACGCTGCCGTTCAGTTGCAAGTTGTTCCAGAGAACGGAACCGTTCCCCTAAAGAGTTTAAACGCTGCCAATATTCAGTGAGCTCAGCTATACGCGGATTCGCTGCATCAATTTCTGCTTCTAACTTTGCAACAAAATCTTTCGCCCCAATAAGTCGTTCTTGCAACTCCGAGAGCTGCTTTAAGAAAGATGCATCGTCCACGCTTTGCGTTGCAATCCGCGCCTCTGCTTGTGCTAGATCATCTGCTAAAAGACGTGCTCGCGCATCGAATACATCGCGTTGAATCACCTGTGCTCGCCGGGCTGTCGCCGCCTGGCGAGCAAGAGGTCCAAGTTGCCGTCGCAGCTCCGCTGCTAAGTCTTCAATCCGAACCAAATTTCCTTGCATTGATTCCAGCTTGCGCAGGGCTTTTTCTTTCCGTCGACGATGCTTTAAAACACCGGCTGCTTCTTCAATAAAACCGCGTCGCTCTTCTGGAGTTGCAGTTAAAACCTCATCAAGTTTTCCCTGCCCAATAATTACGTGCATTTCCCGACCCATTCCAGTATCGGAAAGTAATTCTTGAATATCTAAGAGCCGACACGCAGTCCCATTAATTGCATACTCTGAACCTCCGGAGCGGAAAAGCGTTCGAGAAATCGTCACTTCAGAATAATCAATGGGCAAAATGCCATCAGTATTGTCAATAGTTAAGGAAACTTCGGCACGCCCAAGCGCAGGTCGCTTCGCAGTACCGGCAAAAATAACATCGGCCATTTGGCCACCACGAAGATTCTTTGCGCCCTGTTCTCCCATAACCCAAGTAAGGGCATCAACTACATTGGATTTTCCTGATCCATTCGGACCAACCACGCAATTGATACCCGGCTCAAAACGCATTGTGGTGGAAGTCGCGAAGGACTTGAAACCACGTAGAGTTAGGGACTTTAAGTGCACGTGGCAATTTTACGTTAATGCCCCGCTAGGAGCTACTTTTCTGGAAAATCCAGATAGTTG
>JAXFDG010000044.1:0-7267 GCA_034173665.1 Arcanobacterium sp. | reverse complement strand
GGTTGAATTACAGCTCCCTCCATATGGCGTTATCTTCCTCTCCCCTGATCAAGAATCTCAGTAATCACAATTGCAGAATTTCTTTCGCCGCTAGAACAATAAGTCATACTTCTCTAGCGGCGACGAGATTTTGCAGAAATTATCGTTAACAGAGCTTGTTTTATTTGTATTTTCAAGAAAAATAGATTATTTCTTATGAAAGAACCGTGTAAATTTTTACAGGTTACTTGCAACTTCTTGCAAATACCTCGATTTACCTGTGATTTAAGGTAAACTCGCAGGTAAATGGGATAATACGTTATCCAAACCACTACGTGGTGTAAGCCAGATAGAAAGTAGCCAGATCATGGCAAAGAAAATTCGCCTCGCAGACATCGCGAAGCAGGCGGGTGTTTCTACAGCCACCGTTTCTCGAGTCTTAAATGATAAAGGTCTTGTTGCCTCCGAGACCCGATACGCTGTGCTTGCAGCTCTTGACACCTTAGGCTACGAGCGCCCAGAACGCCTCCGTGAGCGCCAAGATGGGCTTATTGGATTAATTCTTCCAGAACTAACTAACCCAATTTTCCCTAGTTTCGTGCAATATCTGCAGATAGCTATGTCAATGAAAGGATACACCCCTCTCCTTGGCACGCAGAACGTCGGCGCAACACCAGAAGACGTCTATGTAGCGATGATGCTCGAGCAACACGTCTCTGGAATAATTTTTGTTTCCGGAATCCACGCTGATTTAAATGCTAACATCAGTCATTATCACGAGATCGCGAAGCGGAAAATTCCTTTCGTGACTATCAACGGAAAAAATCCAGACATTTCCGCTCCAGATTTTTCCTCCGATGATCGCTTTGCTGTAGCAGTAGCAGTACGACACCTTCTTTCACAAGGACACACCCGGATTGGCCTTGCAACTGGTTCGCAACGCTTTGTTCCCGCACGAGAAAAAGCGGAGAGTTTCCATTCAGTAATGCGAAAACTCCTCCCTAATAGCCCGATATATCAAAGCAATACGCTTTTCACAGTTGAAGGCGGGCAAGCCGCTGCACATCAACTAATTTCTCAGGGATGTACTGCGATTATTTGTGGTTCTGATGTGATGGCATTAGGGGCAATTCGATATTGCCACTCCGCAGGCCTGCGGGTACCGCAAGATATTTCAATTATTGGCTACGACGATTCGCCATTAATTGCCTTTACAGACCCACCTTTAACCACCCTCCACCAACCGGTGAAGACCCTCTGTGAAGCTGCAGTATCAACACTAATCTCAATGATCAACCACGATAACTCCGCAGTTAGTTCAATGAAATTTACCCCAGAGTTAATCGTGCGAGAATCAACTGGAGCAGTCCGAACCCACCACTAAATAGGGCAGTTCTAAATCTTCTTGAACGTTCTAACTAACTTCTTGAAAAATCTGACTTAAAAGTTCTGAAGACTAGACTTCTGAAAACTTCTTAAAATAGAGCATTGGTCAGTGCTTTCCGAGCTTGAATCACAAGCTCAGAAGTAGCTCCGAGGGCTTCAAAATATTCAAGAAGACGCTTTCGCACGGTATCGCGAGCTTCCCCGTTATGCTCCCGCACAGTATCAATCAAGCGCGCAAAAGCCGCATCCGGACGACCAAAGGCAACTTCAATATCAGCAGCCTCAAGTTGCTTTTCAAAATCACCAAGCCCTGCATCACGGGCAATATGTAAAATTTCATTTGAGCGTTCCGGTGAGCGTTCTGGATTCAGCAAAGCAATTCTCTGCATTAATTCAATCTGCCGCATTGCACTAAGCGCTTCAAAATCATGCGAATTTTCTTTCACCGCCTGCGAATACTTCGCGTGAGCAGTGTCCAAATCTCCAGTTTCTAAAGCTGCTAGAGCTTCTTGATGTAAAGGTGGAAGCTCAGGTTCTTGAGAATCTGCCAAGTCCCCTTCACCGCTCAACACTCCCTGCATCCCTGATTGTTTCGCTGCCACAAGAAGTTGCTCAAATAATTGCTTTAGTTCTGCATCAGAAGGCAAACCTTGCACTAAAGGAATCGGCTGACCTTGCACAACAGCAACCATTGCCGGAACTCCTCGTACCTCAAACATTGCCGCAATTTGTGGCTCATCGTCAGTAGAAAGAAAACCAACTCCAATTCGCCCTTGGTATTCCCCCACTAAATCAATTAATTTTTCCCGCAACTGTTGCGAATTTGGTGAATGCGGCGAGTGGAACCCAATAATAAGTGGGACATGTAATGAAAGCTCGAAAAATGATTGGAGATTATTGGTATCAATATCCTGAGCCAAAGGGCTGGAAATAATCTGCGAAGACGCCACATCAGAAGAAAGTTGAGATTCAGCTGGGTTCGGTTTATTTGCAAGCGCTGAAAGATCTACTGCCCCCGACAAAGATGCCGCAAATTCGAAGTTTGACATAATGCTCCTTTAAAAATAGCGGCACAGAAATCTGTGCCGCTATTTACTTTATTACCCTTAGGAAATTTCCGAAAGTAAGAACACTAACAAATTATTCATTCGTTACTGAAAGCAAAGTTGGTGACGCTGCTCCAATAACCTGCACTTGCGCATCGCTACCAGCAGCCGGCACATAGAATGCAGTAAGCAGTGAATACTTTGCCGTAAGTTTCTTCTTTACATCCAGAACCCCATCAGCTTTGCCAGTGCCGAGAGCGCCGATTTCTCCGCGAAGTCGAAGCGTCGCTTCTTCATCCTGACGGTCCACAGAGAGTTGATAATCAACCTCACCAACTACAATTAGACCGTTATCTTCAGTCGGAATAACTTTAAACCCATTTTTGCTTGCAGCACTCTTAATTGAAACGGTTGCTAAATCTGCAACAGCCTTTGTTAAGCGGTCTTTTTGCGCAGTAATCTGGGTCAGAATTGCATCATCTTCCGCAAACTTAACCTTTGCTTCAGCACCATTTAAGTATTGCGCATAATTCTCTAATAAAGCTGCTGGGTCTGCAGCATATTTCGCAACATCAACTTCTGGATATCCGGCAGTGTCGTCAAGATTTGATTTCAACGCCGGAAGATCTAAGCCAGGGAAAAGGTAAGCTTGCCCCCAAAGTTTGTAATTTTCACGTACACTAGCTTGATTCCAAACATTAAGCGTCTGAAAATTTTGATCCCCGGTAGGAGCAGCAATTGTTGCGACAGTTCTTGGATACGCCGTACCAGAAGCAATCAGAGTTGCTTCCGGATCAATTACGATAGACGGCAACTTATAGCTGTCTCCGAGAATTGATTTCAGCTTATATTGAGCTTCACGCTGAGTACGAATTGGCCCAGCAACATTTGCCCCAAGTTCTTTCACAGTATTAGCCGAATCTGCAGCCTCCACTGACTTCTTTACAGATGTTAAAAGATCGGCAAACTTTGCCTCATCAACAATTGTTTCTACAGAACGATCAATAACAGGTTTCGGAAGCGCTGCTTCACTTGCACAAGCTGATAGTCCTAATCCCGCCACGAGAATCACAGCAAGAGAAACTGACTTACGCATCTTGGCCTCCTTCCTCTGTCGATTCTTCAGACTCATCCGCCACGTCCTTAGCAAAGGCGTTTTCTTCCGTCTGATTTTCTTTCGCAAAATCAGACTTATCAAGTTCACCTTCATTAATTTCAGATACAACAGCATCTTCCGCTGCAACGTCAAAATCCCAAAGGGCTTTCCAGTCACCCTTCACATCAGAATTTTCTGCAGCTTTTCCTTCTACAGCATCTCCTGAATCAGTTAAAGTTTCAGAAGAATCAACAAACCCGGTGCGATTTTCGTCAATATTTTCTTCAGTATTTCCTTCAGAATCAGATTCAGCTGAATAATTTTCATCTGCTGTAGCTGAATAATTTTCTGGGGTTAAATCTCCGAGAAGAATTCGTTCTGACTCTGGTAATTCTCGTTCACGAAGTCCAATGGTTCGCGAAGTTCCCGGTAAGATAGCCGCGCCAAAAGCTGCATCTGTGTGCTGCTTTTGCACATCACGATCTAGCTGCGGATCGGCAAGATCACCTTCAAAAACTGGTAGCACTGAAGTTTCGGCACTCGCAAAAGCATCACGCTTTTCTTGCTTTCCAGCCTCGCGCTTACGGAAATAATCAATCCGATTCCGAGCTAGCCCTTCGGTAAAGAGTAAATACAAGCCAATAAGAGCGGCTAATAATCCACACAAAAGATATTGCAACAATGGGAAATCACCTGTGGACTTAATCCAAGTAAAGGAAAGCTCAGGAGCAACTCCAGTGGTTGTTGTAGCTACAAGTGAACGCGCCAGCTCTGGATTCAGTTCAAGAGCTACCTTAGCGCTGCCTTCACCCTCACCAGATTCTTCCCAGATAGGTGCAGCTAAAAAGTTCAAAGTCCCATCTTTTAAGGCTGTTACATCAGCAGTTGAGGCAGCCTCGTCGCCCGCTACTTCTGCAGTTGATAAAGTAGTCCAATTTTTTAGACCAGTAATCTTCGTAGCTGAAGATTTCCCAATATAAGCCACAGCATCTTGGGTCTTTGCAAGCCCCCAAACAACTTTTCCTTCAGCTGCTGTCAATTCAACCGTTACTTTTGGCTCAACTAAATCAAGAACCCCGGTTTCGGTATATACAAAGACCGATTCGGACGCCGCAGATTTCGCTGTAATTTTCTTCTCGGTATCACGCAAGTTCCCATACACTAATGCGAACAGTGCAAGTGCGATTCCAAGAACGCTCAAGACGAGTCCTGCGACCCGTTTCGTAGTCATCTTCAAAATAATTCTCTTTCCGCCATTGAACCGAAATATTCGATTCCCTAAACTCGATTATAACGATTTGGCAACAATTCTTCGGACTGAAATCTGTTGTAATAGCCATATACCCACAAAATACAGTGATACCTAGCGTGTTTTCAGCAAGTATTACCGGTACGCTTATTGCATAACCAAGCTAGGAGCGATTAAATGACTGAAACTCAACCTTTGTTCCCAATCGTTATTCGTGGATACGATCGAGCACAAGTGGAAGCAAAAATTGCGGAGCTTAACGATTCCCTCCAACAAACTAGAAAACAAGTTGCCCATTTAGATTCACAAATCTTGCAACTTTCTGGTCAGCTTGCACAAGCGCAATCAAGTATTAATGAATCAGAACGCCCATCATATTCGGTACTCGGTTCTCGAGTTGAGCGTCTTCTACGTTCAACTGAAGAGCAGGCTTTAGATGTGATGACTCGGTCCCGCCAAGAAGCCAACCAGATACTCGAAAAAGCACAGCTCCAAGCGGATAAGTTAGTAAAAGCTGCAGAGATTGAAAGCCAAGATCTTCTCAAACGCGCACGCACCGAAGCTCAGGAACTCACTTCTCGCACGAAAAGCGAAACTGATGCAAAAATCGCTAGCACTGATTCTAGCTGCGCAGAGATGCTTGATTCAGCAAAAAGAAATGCGGAGTTATTACGTGCAGAAGTAGAAACAGAAGTGGCGAATCTTCGGAGCCAAACCGAACATGAACTTTCCGAATTAAAGGCACGAACCCATTCTGAATTAACAATTAAACGGAATACGACCCGCGACGAAACGAGTGCTATGCGCACGAATACCGAAAATGAACTAACAGCAATGCGCACTGCAGTTGAAACAGAACTCGCGCAACTTCGCACAGAAGTTGAAACAGAAGTTACCCAGATGCGAACAGCGGCACAAGTAGAAACAACAAAGCTCCGCAGTGCTGCCGCAGAAGAAGTAGCGCAAATGCGCTCACAAGCTGAATCTGAGATCGCTGCGGCCGCTCAAGCTTCTGCAGAATCATTATCTGAAAATGAGAAGAATCTGCGGGAAAAAGCAGAAGCAATTATGGCTCTTGCTCGCGAAAAATCAGAAGAAGCAGAACGGCTTGTAGCCCAAGCAACTCGGCGCGCAACCGAACTCCGCGAATCTAGCACGCAAGAAGCCCTCGAACTACTTGAAAATGCTCGTGCGGATGCTGCAAAACTTGTTAATCAAGCTCAAGAAGAAGCTCGTGAGCTTCGCACTTCTGCAGAAGACGAAGCTCGAGCTCGCCGTAAAGAAGCCGATGATCACATCGCTTCCCTTACGGAACAACGCAATAACCTAAGTTCCTACCTTGAGGATATGCGTGCTCTTCTCTCGGGAACAGCAGAATCACTAGCTATTCAAACACTGGTCGATAACGCTAAATAATAAAAGCCTCGCAATTCTTGCGCCAATAATTTCGGCTGCTCATTCGCAGTAAAATGTCCGGCTCCGGGAATCTCCACGATTCTTGGAGCCGGCGCTTTATTTACGCTTGTATAAATCTCAGCCCACCGTTCCAACATCTCGCTACTACAACCAGGATCCTCCACCCCACGCACAAGTAATAATGGCCCGCATAATTCACGCAAGAATAATTCATTATTCGCACGCGATGCCATCGCCCGCTGCGCCCAAGCAAAACTTGCCCCAGTAAATTCCTTAAATTCTTGGTCTAATGCTTGACGAATTTCAACAGACGTTCCTGCAGCAAGCATTGTCCTGGTCCAATCCTGCACACATTCATACCCCATGCCAGACTCAGCTTTTTGCGCCATTATCTCTCGTGCAGATTGGCGTTCAATCGGATCACTAGCAATATTCGTATCCATTAATGCCAAGCCAGCTACACGATGCGGTGCGCGGCGGAAAATCTCAGATGCAGTTGCCCCACCCATCGATAACCCACCTAAAACAAAACGCTCAATTCCGTTCTCGGTTAGTTGCGAAAGAACTAGATCAGCATAGGCGGCGATAGTATCTGCAATTCCAAGTTCCGCCACTGTCGGACTCTGCCCGAATCCAGGAGCATCAAAAGTAATCACATCTAAATCAACTAACTCTGCGCGCACTTCATCCCACATCGACTGAGAAAGTGGCAAAGCGTGCAATAAAACTAGAGGCAAATTACTTTCGGGCCCAGTGCGCCGCATTGCTAATTTCATCAATAACCTCCAATTGAAAATCAGCTCAACACCCAGATAGCTAGACACCCAGATAAAACTCTAAATCAAGACACTAGTGAATTCTTGTAATAGTGAATTCCTGCAATACGTTATTGTATTCTTGCACTAGATTAGCGTATCCCTAATTCACACTCTGTATTGCGGAATTACATCGCGGCGCACTACTGCGGCTTTCGACGCCCTCGCGCTTTCCAACAACTCGTGTGCCAATGACGTCGAGCTTCCTGGCCTGCCTGCGCTCCAAAGAAATGTTCTTCAGTCCAGACGACGACGTGGCTCTCCCCCACGCTTATCGTCC
>JAXFDG010000043.1:0-2687 GCA_034173665.1 Arcanobacterium sp. | reverse complement strand
CATTTGCAAGTACTTGAGAATTTTGGGGCAGTGCGAAATGTGAAAGAATTCGGTTTGCATTTAACTGCACCGAAGGGCTTGAAGGCGCGTAAGGTACATTTGCCGTACCCGTCTGTGGGGGCAACTGAGCAGACTTTGCTTGCTGCGGTTCGTGCTAGTGGCGTGACCGAGCTCAGTGGCGCTGCGATTGAACCTGAGATTATGGATTTAATTGCGGTCCTGCAAAAAATGGGTGCGATTATTACCGTAGATACTGATCGTACGATCCATATTGAGGGAGTGGAAGAGCTCCACGGTTATAGTCATACTGCGCTTCCTGATCGAATTGAAGCTGCTTCTTGGGCTTGTGCAGCTTTAGCTACCAAGGGTGATGTGACGGTACTTGGTGCAAAGCAAGCCGATATGATGAATTTCTTGAACGTATTCCGCAAGATTGGTGGCAAGTTCGATATTTCTGATGAAGGAATTCGTTTCTGGCATCCTGGCGGGGAGCTTCGTTCAATTCCACTGGAAACAGATGTGCATCCGGGCTTCATGACTGATTGGCAGCAACCAATGGTTGTAGCTTTAACGCAGGCAACCGGGATTTCGGTAGTTCATGAAACTGTTTACGAAAATCGACTTGGTTTTACTGAGGCTCTGAAACAGATGGGGGCACACATCCAGGTTTATAGTGAATGCCTCGGCTCGAAGCAATGCCGTTTTGGCCGTGAGAATTTCTTCCATTCAGCTGTGATTCAAGGGCCAATTGCGCTTGCAGCAGCAGATATTGATGTGCCTGATTTGCGTGGTGGGTTCTCTTATCTTATTGCGGCGTTGGCGGCTGAGGGGGAGTCTGTAATCTCAGGTATCGATATTATCAACCGTGGCTATGAGCATTTCATGCAAAAGTTGCGGGCTCTTGGCGCGCAAGTGGAGAAGATTTAATTTAGCTTTTCTAGTTGTAGCTTTGTTTTTGGTTGTGTGCTCTAGTTTCGCTTGATGAAGCTAGAGCACATGATTTTTATTAGCTGTTTAAGTTTTACGCGTTGCTTAGCGGTTTACTTTTGAATATCAATCACAATCCGGGTTGGGTTTTCAAGTAGGGTTACTCGATACGGTGCATCGCTATCTCTCCCGATATTTATTAGGTGGTAGCCCTCGAAGGGGTAGCTGACGATGACTTTTTTGAGCGCTGATCCGGTAGGGGTGGAGAGGTCTTTAATTTCTGGGTCTCCATCTTCGGTGTAGCGTAGACCGCCAACGATGATTTGGAGTGCTCGCTTGGAGTCTAAATCGTAGGGGAGTCCTCGTCCATCTTCTACTACTTCATCAGCCCAGCCTTCGGAAGCCCAGGAGAGTTGCTTTGTGTTGTCTTCGTTTTGATATTCGACGACGACGCGGTCGTATTCTGCATGTGTGCCGATTCGGTGTGTTTGATATTTAGCTTGAGCATCAATATTTGACCAGTTATCGGAGCGGCTTGCGGCCGTAGTGAAGCTGGTATCGTCGGCAGTTGCGGCAGCGTCGCGATTATCTTCTGAACTTGGTTCTTCGGCTTTTTCAGTCTCGGAAGAAGTGCTTGTAGAATTTTCGCTTTGTGAATTTGTGCTGGCGCCAGTATTTTCGGAGGTGCTGCTTGTTCCGTTGCTTGCGGTGTTTCCACACGCAGTGGCTGTGCTTAAAGTGAGTGTGGCGATGGCGAGAGCAGAAACAATTGACTTTTTCACAGTTCCTCCTTGTGACGTATCTCAAGTGTATCTCGAGATAATCGCGTATATCTGCCCCGAAACTCCGCTATGAGAGTAAAATTTAATTTGATGAATATGGAACAGAAAAAGATTCGTGTAGCTGTAATTTATGGTGGCGCTTCTGGCGAGCACCCGATTTCGTGTGCAACTGCGGGGGCGGTACTGGGCGCGCTTGATCCACAACATTATGAAGTTATTTCAATTGGAATTACGAAGAATGGTGAGTGGGTTCCCGGGGAAACAGATCCGAGTAAGCTTCAACTTAATGGTGCAACAACTGAAGTGGCCGCGTCGTCGTCGCGAATTATTTTGCCTCCGGGTGATGGTTCCCAAGATTTGTTGCGGATTGATGGCGTGGGTGCGCAGATGCAAGTTACCGCGCTCGGTCCGGTGGATGTGGTGTTCCCGCTTTTGCATGGACCTTTCGGGGAAGATGGCACGATTCAGGGTCTTTTTGAAATGGCGAATGTGCCATATGTTGGCTGTGGGGTGTTTGCTTCGGCAGCTGCGATGGATAAAGACTTTATGAAAGTTGTGTTGCGTAATGCCGGGATTGGTGTTGGGCCTTACGTGGCTGTTACTGCAGCGCAGTGGGCAAAGGATCATGAAGCGGTGATTGCGCAAGTTAAGCAGTTGCAATTCCCGGTTTATGTGAAGCCGGCGCGTGCAGGTTCCTCGCTGGGGATTTCGCGAGTGGAAAAGTTGGAAGATTTGGCTGCCGCAGTGGAGGAAGCACACCGTCATGATCCGAAGATTGTGATTGAGCAGGGGATTGATGGGCGCGAAATTGAGTGCGCTGTGCTTGGTGGGCGTGGTTTTTCTCAGGCTCGAGCTTCCTTGCCGGGCGAGGTTGTGTTAGCTGATGAATCTGCAGGTTTTTACGATTTTGAGCATAAGTATGTTTCGACTTCTGGCTTGACGATGGCGATTCCGGCTGCGATTCCAGATGAGGTGACT
>JAXFDG010000042.1:0-5907 GCA_034173665.1 Arcanobacterium sp. | reverse complement strand
AGTGATGGCACCACGAGCTATTTTTATTGGAATGCCCGGGGTGGGAAAATCTGCAGTTGGAAAACGATTAGCAAAGCGCCTCGAAATTCCGTTTGCAGATTCTGATCAGCTGGTTCGGAAACGTTTTGGACGAAGTATTCCTGAGATTATTGCGAAATATGGTGAATCGGAATTTCGCAAAATTGAGGCGGAAGTAATCGCTGAGGCATTAAAAGATTTTTCAGGGATTCTTTCGCTTGGTGGAGGAGCGGTATTACATCGTCAAACACAGGAATTGCTGAAAGGGCACCGAGTTGTGCTGATTGAAGCTCCGGATGAAGTGCTTATTGCACGTTTGGAAAATTCCCCGCATCAACGTCCCTTAATCGCTGATGATATTCCTGGAGGAATCGCCCGACTCCGAGCTACTCGTTTGGAAATATATCGTTCTTTAGCAACAGATATTTTAATTTCTGACCATCGTCCAATAGGTTTTGTGGTGGATTCGGCGTACGATTTACTTCGTTCAGCGCCTTCTATAGTTCCGGTTCAAGGTGATAAACCATATGAGGTAACGATTGGTTCCTATTTGTACTCAAAACTACTTGTGCAAGCAGTTCAATATTCTGGAATATTGATTCTTCATGCTCCGCCACTAGCTGCGCAAGCACAGGAGCTATCGGTAGCTTTAAAAGTATGTGAGAAGGAAGTTTCCTTATTTGAATTGCCAGATGGAGAAGCTGCAAAGACTGCACAGGTGCTTGAAGAAATTTGGGATTTTGCTGGGCAGATAAAACTAGCTCGAGATGGACTTATTATTACGCTCGGCGGGGGAGCTACGACAGATCTTGGAGGATTTGCTGCGGCAACTTGGTTACGTGGAGTTGCAGTAATTCATATTCCTACTACCTTCTTAGCTATGGTTGATGCAGCGATTGGTGGGAAAACTGGCATTAACTCTGCTTCCGGGAAAAATATGATTGGAGCTTTTTATCCACCTGAGAGTGTTTATTGTGATTTAACCTTGCTCAATTCTTTATCTAGTGAAGAGCTTCTTGCTGGGATGGGAGAAGCTGTAAAGTGTGGCTTTATCCAAGATCGAGCAATTTTAGAGTTAATTGCCGAGCATGGGAAAGAACTCTTACACTCAAATCATCAGGCGTTGCGAGAGATTGTTGAACGTTCAGTAAAGATTAAAGCAAAAGTTGTTTCACAAGATTTGCATGAGAACGGGATTCGTGAAGTTCTAAATTACGGTCACACTCTAGCTCATGCAATTGAAAAACATGAGAATTTCCAGATGCGGCATGGCGAAGCAGTAGCAATTGGTTGTGTTTTTGCAGCTGCTTTAAGTGAAGCTGCAGGGATTTCTCAGCCAGGATTTGCTGATTTGCATCGGAACGCTTTTGCTAGTTTAGGATTACCGATTAGTTATCAAGGCGCTTCAAGAAAACAGCTTTTAGCATACATGAGCAGCGATAAAAAAGTTCGTCAACATAAGCTGAGGTTCATTGTTTTACGGGCTGTTGGAGACTATGAGGTGCTTATTGACCCGGCTAAAGAGTTATTAGATTTTGCTTTTAACGTCGTTGGGATATTTGAGTGAAATTATGTTTTTTATTCGCGCTTCCAGCTCCTTATGTGCAGAAATACTTGCAAGAACAGGAACAGCAGGGAGTGCAAGTAGCTGATTTAACTAGTTTCTTTCCTAGCTCTGATTATGATTTACCAGAAGATGAGTTTTGGCTGAAGCGAGATGAAACCCTAACAAAATCTTTAGAAGTTCTTCGTGAACTTATTTTTGATGTGCAACAAAGATATGCTGATGCGCAGCAGAGCTCTGAGATTTTAATTTCAGAAGATGCTGCTGTAACAGAGTCTATTTCTGAAAAAGGGCCACGGTTTTTAATTCATGTTCCAAATTTTTTGCTGCGGCATCGGAGTGAAGAGCTGAAGAGGATTATTGAAACAGCTATCCCTATAGTTCCGACAGAAGTGGCGTATTTAAAACAAGAGATTGCGCGATTGATTCTGGAAAATGAGCTTTTTGGAGCGAAAAATTCTCTCGTTCTTCCAAGAAAAATAGTTCGTGAACAAATTTTCGAACTGGAAAAGTTTTTAGCAAACTTTAACTACGTTATTCTGCCCTCAATTTCTTAGGAAATGATTATTACTTTCTGAATTTTAGTTATCCTATTTAAGGAAAAATATCTTTAATTAGTGAGGACACTAGCATGGCAACAACAAATGACTTGAAGAACGGCATGGTGCTGAAGATTGATAACCAGCTTTGGCAGGTTGTGGAATTCCAACATGTTAAGCCTGGTAAGGGCCCAGCATTTGTGCGGACTAAGTTAAAGCATGTACTTTCAGGAAAGAACGTTGATAAGACTTTTAATGCTGGCGTAAAGGTTGAAACAGCGACTGTTGATCGTCGTGATATGCAGTACCTATACAACGACGGTACCGATTTTATTTTCATGGATTTGGAAACTTACGAGCAGCTTCCAATCAGCGCTGAGATTATTGGTGATCAGAAGTACTTTATGTTGGAAAACCAAAATGTTGTGGTTGCCACCAATGAAGGAACAGTACTGTTTATTGAACTTCCTTCTTCGGTAGTGCTTGAAGTGACTCATACTGAACCTGGTCTTCAAGGTGACCGTTCAAATGCAGGAACTAAACCAGCTACTCTTGAAACTGGCTATGAAATTCAGGTTCCACTTTTCTTGGAGCAGGGTGTCAAGATTAAGGTTGATACTCGCACCGGCGAATACATCAACCGCGCATAATTTTCGACCGACGACGAGACGAATACGAACGTGAGCGAAAAACGAACTTTTAAAAATCCTAAGCGTAAAGGACGTTCATTGCAGCGGCAAAGAGCACTTGATGTGCTCTTTGAAGGAGATGCAAAAGATCTTAGCGCTGAAGGTCTGTCTCAGCTGCTTCGCGAGCGGAGATTGATTTCTACTGCACAGCATCCAATTGATGATTTTGGGGTGGAGTTGGTCGAAGCTTTTATCGAAAATCAAGATGATATTGATTCAATGATTGATGCGGCTTCACCAAGCTGGTCCTTACAGCGAATGGGAACTGTGGATCGAAATTTGCTTCGAATTGGAGCAACCGAGATTATGCATATCGGAACAGATTTACCAGTAGTAGTGAATGAAATAGCTTCATTAGCACGCGAATTTTCTACTGATAAATCAGTTGGGTTCGTAATGGGCGTATTAAATAGAATCGGTGAAATTCGAGCAGCAGAGACTGCCGGACTAGCTGATGAAGAGTCGTAAAAATTAATTACTTAGCTAATCCTTGTAATTTAATTTGAAATAACGACAGTAAAATTTCATAACAGAAAATTTAACCTCAATTTTGTGAAAACTCAGGTCATTTTTGTCTGATTTTTTCACAAAATTGAGGTTAAATAATGTGAAAAATACGAAATTGTATGCAAATCGCGTTTTCATTGCATACAAAAGTGTATTTTTGGATATCATGACATTACAGCATCAATGTCAAACAAGGAGGTTGTAATGGCATTACCGGAATTAACGGCAGAGAAACGCCAAGCTGCACTGGAGAAAGCAGCATTAGTGCGTACTAAACGTGCCGAGCTTAAGCGTGACCTTAAAGATGGAAAGTTGAAACTTTCAGAAGTCCTTAAGCGTGGCAAAGAAGATGATATTGCTGGCAAATTGAAAGTTACTGCATTATTGACTTCAATGCCTGGTATCGGACAAGCAAAAGCGACTGCGATTATGGATCAGATTGGAATTTCTGAATCTCGTCGCGTTGCCGGACTAGGGCCACATCAGCAAGAAGCGCTTATAAAGATTTTTGGTTAAGCTGGAACTGAAAATTTAAGCTTCAGGGCGGGGCAGGAGTGATATCCTATCCCGCCATTTTATTTTCGTTTTTTAAAAGCAGAGATTGACTCATAAAACTTTGCTTGGAATGATTGTTCTATGAATGAAAACCAAGCTAGGGTGTTTGTAATTACAGGTCCAACAGCCGTTGGAAAAGGAACTATCCGAAAAGAACTTTTTTCGCAGCTTCCGAATCTTTGGTTTTCAGTCTCTGCGACTACTCGAGATCAGCGCCCTGGGGAAGAACACGGTAAGGATTACTTCTTTATTAGTGCAGCTGAATTTGATGAGCTAGTAGCGAATAAGCAAATGTTGGAATGGGCAGTGGTGCATAAAGTAAACCGGTATGGAACACCACGACAACCGGTGCTTGAAGCTCTTGATTCCGGGAAAATTGCAATTTTAGAATTAGATCTTGCTGGGGCGCGGCAAGTTCGTGAAACCATGCCGGAGGCAACGCAAATTTTTATTGCGCCGCCTTCTTGGGAAGAGCTTGAACGTCGACTAGTCGGGAGAGGTACAGAAACGGCAGAGGAACAAGCCCGCAGATTAGAAACTGCAAAACTGGAACTGGCAGCGCAGGCTGAATTTGATTTTGTGATTATTAACGATACAGTGGCTAATGCCACGAATAAATTAGTGCAGATTATCACTGGTACTACAGTAGAATAGTTTCTTGCGCACTGTGCTTGAATTTTGAGAGGTATGAATGTTCGGTACTCAACCAAATCCACAAGGTATTACTAAGCCTGCAATCGATGAATTGTTAAGCAAGGTTGAATCAAAGTATGCACTTGCCGTTTTCGGTGCTACTCGTGCTCGTCAGATTAACTCGTACCGTCAGGAAATGAAGTCAGGCGACGGCAATATCACTAATGTTGGTCCACTAGTTGCAGCAACCCCTGAAGATAAGCCACTTTCTTTAGCGCTTGAGGAGATTGCAGCAAATAAGCTCGAGATTCGTTCTGATGCAGAATAAGCTTAATACCCTGGAGGCCTCCCAAGAATCTTTGGGAGGCCTTTCAGCTTTTCAGAAAAAACACATTCTTCTTGGAGTGACTGGAGGAATTGCGGCATACAAAAGTGTTTTGCTTTTACGTTTGATGCGAGAAGCAGGGCATCGGGTAACTGTAATTCCAACTGCTTCTGCTTTGAATATGGTTGGGCCAACCACTTGGGAGGCGCTTAGCGGTGAACCGATTCAAGTAGAAGTTTCTGATAAAGCTGCAAATGTTCAGCACATTCATTTAGCTGATCAAGCGGATTTACTTGTAATTGCTCCGTTAACTGCCAATACTGGCGCAAAATTAGCTAACGGTTTAGCAGATAATTTATTAACCTCAACCGCTTTATCGGTGAAATGCCCAATTTTGGTTGCTCCGGCAATGCATACGCAAATGTGGGAACACCCAGCCACAAGCCATAATATGCAGTTGTTAGCGGAGCGCGGGGTATATTTCGTTGGGCCTGAATCTGGCAGACTCACAGGTGTAGATTCGGGAATGGGGAGACTTTCGGAACCTGAAACCATTTTCCGGCACGTCGTAGACCTGCTCACAAATACTTCAACTAATAAGCCGAATGAAGATGAAGCTAATTTAGTGCAACCTCTTT
Source organism: Arcanobacterium sp. (assembly GCA_034173665.1). Lineage (GTDB taxonomy): Bacteria > Actinomycetota > Actinomycetes > Actinomycetales > Actinomycetaceae > Arcanobacterium_A. Next base: position 439 of record JAXFDG010000042.1, on the reverse strand, counting down.
CCGGTGTGAAGCTTGCAGTTAGCGGTGGGGGAACCCACGAGCCAATTGACCCAGTTCGCTATATTGCTAATCATTCTACGGGAACAATGGCAATCGCAATTGCAAATGCGGCAGTAACTCTCGGAGCTGAAGTTACATTAGTTGGCGCTAATATTGCCAAGCAATATCAAGAAAAAATCAATTCGGCAGTTAATTATCTGCAAGTGCAAACTGCTCTTGATTTAGAGCAAGCTATGAACACTTTGCAGGATTCGCACCAAGTTTTGATTATGGCTGCAGCTGTCTCGGATTATCGCGTTTCCAATGCGACTGATAAGAAGATTAAGCGAACTTCTGAATTAGAACTAAAGTTGGTTAGTAATCCAGATATCCTTGCTGGTCTTGTTGCTCGTAGGGAAAATCAAGAACAACTTATTGTTGGATTTGCTGCAGAAACTGG
>JAXFDG010000041.1:0-2437 GCA_034173665.1 Arcanobacterium sp. | reverse complement strand
TATGCGTTTGTGGCATTAATGCAGCACTTTTTAGGGAAGCATTTTGACTCTGAACAATTTTCTTTAATCTGCAAGGTTAATCTTGAACAATACTATGTCTTGATGGTGGCGGCTTGGTATTTAGCAACGGCTGCAGAAAAGCAGCCAGAAGCAACGCACCCATTACTCCTTACCGGGAAAATTAATACTGCAGAAAACGGTGGCGAAGAGCTAGTAATCCCGGCAAAACTCTGGCGCAAAGCAATTCAGAAAACTTTGGAATCTCGGCGTATTGAATCAGGGTTCAAAGAGGAATTGAAAACAGTTCGGAACTCTATTCCGAAAAATTAGATTTCAAGGCTCGAGAATCGCTCTTGCTGTATGAGGGCGATCTCGAGCCTTGAAAGAGGGTCAGTAAATTTTTCTTCGGGCCTTAAAACTTAAGACCTCAAAGTTTTTAGATACTTCTTGAACCGCGGCGTCACACTTAAGACGATACCCACACTAAATACGGTAATTAACAGTGTGATGAGTGTGGAAATATTACTATTTCCAGTTAATGCGAGTTCACAGTCTTCACCAGTTGCGGTTTTACCTACCACCACAGAAATCATTGGTCGACCATTTGGACCAAGCTCCACATCAGTCTTTGCTTCTGCAGAACTTACAGCAGCAGCGGTAGATGTTTGTTCAACTTCTATCGCAATAGTTACTCGATAAGTTCCCGGCTGAGTGAACACCCAGTTGTAATGAGCATGGGTGTTTTTCGGAAGAGTGAAACTTGATCCGGGGGAAGTAAATAGCTTGCGGCCAATTCCTGATCCGAGTGCCCCCGATTCAAAAACAGCAATCTTTCCAGGCCCAGCGACGCTCTTTAAAGTGAACTTCACCGTTCCGGTGGTGCCATTAACGATTTCTGGGCGTTGTGAATTCATTCCAATCCATGGCACATTTTGTTGTTGAACTGAAGAAATCATCCAAACTTTACTGCCGGGAGTAGCAACAAAATTTAATAATTCTGGTGCGGTAATTGCACTTGCCTCGCCAAGAGCAAAAGAAACACTTGCTGGGTCAATCCATTGAGCCGGCTGGCTTCGGTCGTCCTTTAATTTTGCAGTTACTTTTCCGTTCTCAATACCAGGCCCAAGATCAAAGTGACCACTGCTAATTCCACCGCCGCTGCCAACATTAAAATTCAGTGTTGTAGTTGCGATGTTTTGTGAATTAGCAGAATTAGAATTTTGCAAATCCCGGGCTTCTTCTGCGGTTGCCTCACGACGAATAGTGGTTGGAATACACTGTGTTTCCGCGACCTCAGTTCCAGCACCGGTATTTTCCGCAGCGTTATTTTCTGGTGATTGTGCAGCAGAGTTTTCTTTTTCTTCCGCTTCCCCTTCTACTCCAGTTTTTCCGGTAGTAATTTCACCAGCGTTCTTAGCTGCCTTTTGGAGCTCCGCAATAGTCTTATCACCGACGGCGAAGTAGGTGGTATAGCTAACCTGTTCTCCAAGTTCGTCCACGAAACTATGCTCTACTTCGTGGAGTCCTGGCTGTGTAAAAGTGGTCACCATATGCATATGTGTTGCTACTGGCATATTTAGTGTGCGACCAGGGTCAGTGGTTGTTAGCAACATTTCGTCTGGATAAATTCCTCCAGCAGTCCACTGTGCCACTTCTCCCGGACCATAATGCTTTGTGATTCCAATACGAGAATTTTTCCCGAGTCTTTCACTTGGCATTTGTTCTGTATTCCAGCCTAGCCAAACTAAATCTGGGTTTTGCACATCAGGTAAAGACCAAACTTTAGTTCCAGCTGCACCAAGAGCTGCTAAAGCGGCATGATTACCCGTGGTTTGAAGTTCAGAAATTGTTGAATCAGGAACTGGAATCACTACCGTATGTGAAGCTCGCGCGATATCTTTTCCTGGCTCAGACGAATCTATTAATGCAGCGTTCAGGTTTGTGCTTGAACGTGTCTTAGTAGCAGCAGAGAATGCCAAGTCAAAGTGCCCCGGTTTGGCGATTACATAAGAGCCTGCTTCTGGAGCTGTCGCTGTGGGAGCAGTTTCTAAACGTAGAGGATTATTTTCAGTTGGCAAGATTGGAGTTGGTTGCTCTGTGCTTGGGGTATCAGCAATCGGAGTTTCTGTGCCTGGAGTTCCGGGGAGGGTGGGAGACCCCGGAGTAGTCGGAGATTCCGGTTCAGCAGGTATGCTTGGAACGCTCGGATTGTTTGGGGTTTCCGGAGCTACAGGATCTTCTTCGTTTACAGGTTCTGGTGCGGTGTTATCAATCCCAACTAGTTCTTCTGTAGGAATATCACGAGGAGTGGTTCCTTCAGGAAGTCCAACATATCGATCTTCGCCAACTAGCCATAGAATATCGATTGGTTCTGATTCAATTTTTTCTCAGGTTGTGGTACGTGCTGTAGTTTTACAGGTTACGGTATAGCGTCCTT
>JAXFDG010000040.1:0-2170 GCA_034173665.1 Arcanobacterium sp. | reverse complement strand
CTGGGAATCTGTTCTAGAAATCCTTGATAGACTTATTTTGGAGATTCTTTTATTGTAAAAGAAGCTGGGAATCTGTTCTAGAAATCCTTGATAGACTTAATGCTTTAGACGCTTTGTCGCGGGCCGAGCTGGGAATCTGTTCTAGAAATCCTTGATAGACTTAGCCGTTACAAGGTTTGTAGCTTCTTTGCGCTGGGAATCTGTTCTAGAAATCCTTGATAGACTTAGTAATTTCCACGCTTGCATTTGTAACACGCTGGGAATCTGTTCTAGAAATCCTTGATAGACTTAAGGAATTCTATTTAAAGGCGGTATTTCAACGAAAATACCGCCTTTAATGCACTAAAAAATCATTAATTGTTCTGGTTCAGGCTCGGGTTTTTCTTCTTTTGCGTTAAAAAATCTAATAGCTTTTGCCCACTGATTATCTGTTAAATGAAATATTCTTACTTCCCCACCTGGAGGTAGCTGTTCTTTGATTCCTTTAACAAGTCGCGTACCGATTAAACCACTCGGTGAGTAGTACACATACACGCTGTATTGCACCATTGAAAATCCAAGATCCAATAAAACATTACGAAACCTTGTATATTCTTTTCGCTGCGCTTTTGTTTGAGTTGGTAAATCAAACATCACTAAACACCACATCGGTTCACTACTCATCTCAAACTCTCTTTGGCTTCCAATGTTTAACCACTAAATTTGAAACATTCCTTTCGAAGAACATCCCTAATCGTTGTGCAAGAGCAGTCATTTCCGCAGGAATAGAATTTTCTACGCACCCAAATACTTGTCCAGCAGTTTCAACTAAGGCTTTCCGCACCTTTGCATCTTCAATATCTGCCCCAACTAGTTCTGTAGCCACTTTTAAATCAATTAATGGCCGAAAAGGCTCAATTAAATCATCAGCTAAACAAAAATTATTTGATCTACCTTTATGAAATACGCCGAGAGCTGGAGAAAGCCCCGCCGAAACTACCGCCCTCATTGCATGTCCGCGAAGAATGGTATATCCATAATCCAATAAATCATTAGGCGAACAAGCACTAATCACCCCGGGTTTCCTCCGGAAATCAAGGTGCCCAAATAAAGCATCCCAGTAAAGTTTTGCAGCCTGAGCTTCACAGTTAGAAGAATCTCCAGATTTAACTTCTTTAACAAGACGAATTAACTGCTTTTCAACAGGCGACCCTATCTGCTTCAGCACTTCAGCCTGACCACGAATCTTGGCCGATACAATATTCGCCCAGGCTTGTTTCACTTGTGGAAGAGTTGCTGATGCTTGTGCTCGTTGCCGAGCTGCCACACGAGAATGTTCACTCCACGGCATTGCCGCCCCAAGCGGAACACCTTTCCAATCACAAAACACAACAGAAACATCATTCTCAAAGCAATGGTGCATCACCCCACCAGATATTGAAGTCTTCACTCCAAATAAAATAACTGCTACATCAGCAAGCGGAACACGAACATCATCGCAATCTTCACGCTTAATAAGCAAAGCTCCTCTAGTGCTCGAGACACGAGCACTAGAGGAGCTAAAGTCCAGACTACGCCAGGCTACTGATTCGATACCTGCCATGACGAAATCCGCTTATAATTTTCATGATTTTGCTTTAAAGAGCCAATAGCGTCTCTCCGCACTACCGTAAATCCTGGATTTGCTACTACAACATTCACCGCAGGCCACCATCCTCCACCAAGAAGCAAAACAGTAACAGCTGCAGTTCCATCCTTATATCCTTCTCCAGCAATCATGCGGGGACGAATTCTAAATTTTGATGGAGTAGGGAACCCTGCCACAACAAATCGCGTCGTACCCGGGAATTCAGCCAGGAGTTCACCAATCTGCCCCTTTTGGAACTGTGCCGCAGTGGTATCAAGCTCAATTTCATCTCCGGCGACCAACCAGCCAAGATATTCAGCAGTCCCGTCTTTAAGTGCTTTCTTAATCTTTGGGTCTGCAGTGCGAAGCGAAATCGAAGATTCAGGCAATTGCACGCTGAATAAATCCTCTTTTCGACGCTTCAGTAAGTCCACAGTGAATACACGAACCATCGCAAAACTCGGTTTCTTACCGTTAATACGGTAAATCCGAGCATGATGAATTGTTGCGCCAATCTCAGCGTATCCACCACGAACAGCAATCGCTGCAGAACCAGTATCAAAC
>JAXFDG010000039.1:0-3648 GCA_034173665.1 Arcanobacterium sp. | reverse complement strand
GATTTCTAGGCAATAGATTTAAATATTTTCGTATTTTGAAAATTTAAATCTTGCATAGCAAACGATGTTTGTTATTACAGCTGAATCTACCTATCGCTTTCTTGTGCACGTACTGCACGCTTTGCGGTATCAAGCACTTCGGATACTAGGCGGATAAGTGCTGGGGCTGCATCTGCATGGTCGGCCAGCCATTGTTCGCCATAAGCCACCAAATCAATTCCGAGATCAGTACGTCCTGCAAGTTTCGTTGGGAAGGAATACTGAATCATATTAGCTGCGATTTCTTTGGTGCGTTCGGCCCACTGTTGCTCAACAGTGTTGAAGTACTTTTCTACATATGGCACCAGTAGTTCAGCTTTTCCACCACCAAAGCCGAGCGCTAACGAACGCTGTACGGAGTTTGGTACTTCTCCGCCAGTCAAATCAGCCCAAGCAGCTTCTTTCGCTTCTGGGTTAGCAACAGCGGCCCGAGCCCGCGCAGCAGCATTAGCACCGGTTGCAGTATTATCGCGAGATTCGCGCTCTGTTTCAATCTCAGCAACAGTCATGCGTCCAGCACCAGCAAGTGCTTCAATGACCGTCCAGCGCATCGCATTATCCATTTCCAGCCCTGAAGGTACAGCTAAACCTTCAAGCCAGCCAGCATAATAGTCGAGCTGTTCATCAGTTACTGCTGCGAGGGCAGCAGCGCGGGCAATCTGCAACTGACGGTCAGAACCAGCCTCAGTCTTTTCCACTAGAGCTGCAAGCTCGGTGGCTACCTTTAGCTGTAGGCCTTCTCGTTTTTCCGGAGCAGAGTAGAGATTTGTTGCCGTGGTGAGCTGCTGCAAAATAGTGCGCAGCACGGTGCCGTGGTCTTCGGTTTCTAATGCTCGGAGCACGAGAGCCGCAAAATCACTTGCCGGCATTTCGCCATCGCGGCACATATCCCAAGCACTGAAGAGCACGAGTGTGCGGGTCAATCGATCTTCGAAAGCATTAATATTTGCCACTGCACTTGCCAAAGACTTTTCATCCATCCGGACCTTGGCATATGCCCAATCGCCGTCGTTAATCAAAAGCAAGTCTGGACGCTGCTGGCCGGTAAACTCCGCGACTTCTGTAAGCTCGCCGTCTACATCAAGCTCGGCGCGGAGCACACGCACAAACTTTCCGTTTTCAAGGTTGTAACCACCCACGGCGAGGCGGTGAGGGCGCAATGAAGCCCGACCATCTGATTCTTGTGCAATCGCAAAGCGGGTGAGCACGCCGTCTGCACTTTCTTCAATAACCGGACGGAAGATATTGATTCCAGATTCTTCAAGCCAGAGTTTGGACCATGCTTGTAGGTCACGCCCGGAAGCTGCTTCAAGCTCGGACAATAAATCGGCGAGGGTGGCATTACCCCAAGCTTTCTTTGCTAGGTACTGCTGAACGCCGGTGATAAAGCCATCCCAACCAACATAAGCAACTAGCTGCTGGAATACGGATGCGCCTTTACCGTAGGTGATGCCGTCAAAGTTCACCATCACATCTTCAAGATCGCGGATATCGGCAGCAATTGGGTGGGTTGAAGGGAGCTGATCTTGCGCTTGTGCCCAAGATTTTTCGGAAGAGTTAAAAGTTACCCACGCATCCTTCCAGCGGGTGGTTTCAGCAGTTGCCACATGGCTCATATACTCGGCGAAGGATTCATTTAGCCAAAGGTCATCCCACCACTTCATGGTTACTAAATCTCCGAACCACATATGTGCGAGTTCATGCAAAATAGTAATGGCGCGGCGTTCAACAAGAGCTTCGGTTGGGCGGGAACGGAATACGTAATCGTCGAGAATGGTGACACAACCAGGGTGTTCCATTGCTCCGGCATTAAATTCTGGCACGAAAATTTGGTCGTACTTGCGGAATGGGTATGGTTGCTTGAACTGCTCTTCAAAGAATGGCAGACCCTGTTTGGTAATTTCAATAACTTCTTCACCGTCGAGGAATTCTGCTAGCGATTTCCGAGCGAATACACCCATTGGGATTTCACGGCCGTCAAGTGAAGTGTAGGAGCCGCGAGTGCCCACGTAAGGCCCGGCGATAATGCAGGTTAAGTAGCTGGAAATGCGTTCTGTTGGGGTGAATTCCCAGGTAGCGTTGCCTTCACAGCATGGCTTTGGCTCTGGTGTCGGGGCCACGGAGAAAACTTCCCAATTTTCTGGAGCTCGTACTACAAAGGTGAATTCAGCTTTTAAGTCTGGTTGTTCAAATACGGCAAATACGCGGCGGGAGTCTGGTACCTCAAACTGAGAGTAGAGGTAAGCCTCGCCATCAGCAGGGTCGACTGCACGGTGGAGCCCTTCACCGGTATGAGAATAGTCCATTACGGCTTCAACTGTGAGGGTGTTTTCTGCGGCGAGATTCGGTAGCGGAATCCGCGAATCTGCATACGATTCAACTGGTAGTTCGGTGCCGTTTAACTCGATTTTAGTAACTTCTTTGGCGATTAAATCGATAAAGCTTTCGCTGCCGGTTGTGGCAGTGAAGTTTACGGTTGATTTTGATGTGAAATATTCGGCGTGGGTGAGGTCTAGTTCGACGCGGTAGCTTTCGATTGCGATGAGTTCGGCGCGTTGTGCGGCCTCAATCCGGCTTAAGTTTTCTCCGGGCACAGGTTTCCTCCAATAAATATTTTTCTTGCCGACGACGTGCGGTTTCGCTTCGTTTAGTGCTGAGAGCTGAAACCGAGAATGAAGTTCGGCGTTACTTCGACCTTATCTAGCCTACTGCACTAGGATGAAATAAATTAATTGCATTGCTCAGGCGGAGAAAAAATTGGAGGAAGCATGAGTGAAAAAGTAGATTTTTGGTTTGATCCATCGTGCCCTTGGACTTGGATTACTTCTCGGTGGATTCTTGAAGCAGCAGAGCTGCGCGATCTTGACCTAACTTTCCGGAGCTTTTCGATTTGGGAACTAAATCTTGATAAGGAAATTTCTGAAAGCTATCGTGCACATCTTAACGAAGTGAAACTTGGTGGCTATGTGAGTGCTGGCATTGAGCAAGAACAGCCAGAAAAACTGGCTCAATTCTATACCGAGCTCGGTACCCGCTATTACTTAAATCAGGAGCCAAAGACTGCAGAAACAATTCGAGCAGCGCTCGTGGCTGTTGGCTTGGAGGAGAGCTTTGCTGATCGCGCTGAGGCTGGAGAGTTCGAGGCAGCTGCTAAGGCTTCCACTGAAGCAGCTTTAGCAAAAGTTGGTAAAGATGTTGGCGTGCCGATTATTGCAATGGCTGGCACAGCATTCTTTGGCCCAGTGCTTTCTCGGGCGCCAAAGGGTGAGGACGCAGCAAAACTTTGGGACGGCGCTCTTGCAGTGGCGCAGATTCCAGATTTCTATGAATTGAAGCGGACCCGGAATAATGTTTCGCCGCAGTTTGATTAATCTGCTTAGCTAGTTTCGACAGTTAAATAGTTTTTTTGGGTGGGCTTGGATACTTAATATCCAAGCCCCCAAACTCATATTGATTCATTCACAGGCGTTTGGTTCAGCTATTGCGAATAAATTGTTATAAGAATTGGATGAGACAAATGTTTATTATCTGAAACGAATCTTATTACCGTGAAATTTATTCGCTTATGATTACTGAATTCCTGCGTTAATGGCTACCAAATACGGACTC
>JAXFDG010000038.1:0-4717 GCA_034173665.1 Arcanobacterium sp. | reverse complement strand
CGCACCGGTGCTGAAGTAATCACTGTTTCGATTGATTGTGGTCAAGGTGGTGAAGATCTTGATGTAATCCGGCAGCGAGCTTTAGATTGTGGAGCAGTCGAATCGTATATTGCTGATGCAAAAGACGAATTCGCAGAAGAATACTGCATGCTTGATTTGCAAGCTAATGGAATTTACATGGATGCTTATCCACTTGTCTCAGCCTTGAGTCGACCATTAATTGTGAAGCATCTAGTCACGGCAGCGCGTCAATTTGAGGCCGATACAGTTGCTCATGGTTGTACCGGAAAAGGAAATGATCAAGTTCGATTTGAACATGGAATTACGTCACTGGCGCCAGATTTAAATTGTCTTGCACCAGTTCGAGATCTTGCCCTTACCCGTGAGTTTGCAATCGGTTACGCCGAAAAACACAATCTGCCGATTGAAACAACAAAACATAACCCATTCTCAATTGACCAAAACGTATGGGGAAGAGCCATTGAAACCGGTTATTTAGAAGATTTGTGGAACGCGCCAACTAAGGACGTTTATAACTACACAGATGACCCAACATACCCACCCCTCCCAGATGAGCTTGTGATTACTTTTGAAAAAGGTATCCCGGTTGCAATCGACGGCGTGGCAGTCACTCCGCTCCAAGCGATTCAAGAGATGAATCGGCGTGCGGGAGCACAAGGTATTGGTCGTATTGACATTGTAGAAGATCGCATGGTGGGTATTAAATCTCGTGAAATTTACGAATGTCCAGGAGCGATCGCTTTAATCACTGCGCATAAAGAACTCGAGCGTGTCACCATGGATCGGGAGCAGGCCCGATTTAAGCAACGCGTTGCTTTGCGATGGTCAGAACTGGTTTATGAGGGGCAGTGGTTCTCACCATTAAAGCGTTCTTTAGATGCTTTTATTCGTGACACGCAAGAGTATGTTTCTGGCGATATCCGGATGGTTCTTCATGGCGGTCGAGCTACAGTTACCGGGCGTCGTTCCGAGACTTCGCTTTATGACTTCAATCTTGCAACTTATGATGAAGGCGATTCTTTCGACCAAGCATCTGCAAAGGGCTTCATCGAAATTGCTGGTCTTACTTCAAAACTTGCTGCTGCACGTGACGTGAAATTTGGTAAGGGTGAAGCAATGCCGAAACTAAACTTGTCATAAGTTTTGGTGCTATCTGTCTTTGATAGTTATCTCGGAAACTAAAGTTTACGATGCGCTAGTAAGCTCGTCGTCGGTTCGAAAGTAGTAAGAGAAGTATGACTCAGGAACATATTGCGCTTTGGGGTGGTAGATTTACTGGAGCTCCAGCTGAGGCTTTGACTGAACTATCCCGTTCAACGCATTTTGATTGGCGCTTAGCACGTTACGATATTGCCGGGTCAAAAGCTCATGCGAAAGCTTTACGCCAAGCTTCGCTGCTTACCGACGGCGAGCTCTCTGGGATGCTTTCAGCTTTAGATAAACTTGATGCTCAGGTTATAAGTGGTGAATTTTCACCACGACCTGATGATGAGGATGTGCATACAGCACTTGAACGAGGTCTATTAGAAATCGCCGGTGCAGAACTTGGTGGAAAGCTCCGCGCTGGAAGATCACGTAACGATCAAATTGCGACTTTGATTCGAATGTATTTACGCGATCAAGTAAAGCATCTGGGGATACGAGTGCTCGACGTCGTTGATGCAATTATTGAACAAGCTATTGCTGCCGGAGAAACTATTATGCCGGGGCGAACACATCTACAACATGCTCAACCAGTTCTGTTAGCACATCATCTTTTGGCACATGGGTGGCCTTTGCTTCGTGACTTGCACAGATTCTGTAATTTGGATCAACGTCTTGCGGTGAGTCCTTATGGTTCAGGAGCTTTAGCCGGAAATACCCTCGGATTAGATCCGGAGTTTGTGGCAAAAGAACTCGGGTTTTCAGCAAGTGTGGAAAATTCTATTGACGGTACTTCAGCGCGTGATTTAATTGCTGAATTTGCTTTTGTGCTGGCACAAATTGGGATTGATATTTCTCGGTTAAGTGAAGAAATAATTATTTGGAATACCAAAGAATTTAACTATGTGACACTTGATGACGCCTTTTCTACTGGATCTTCAATTATGCCGCAAAAGAAGAACCCAGATGTTGCTGAGCTTGCACGCGGGAAAGCTGGTCGATTAATCGGTGATTTAACCGGATTATTGACGATGTTGAAGGGCCTACCTTTAGCTTATGTGCGAGATTTGCAAGAAGATAAAGAACCGGTATTTGACCAAATCGATACTTTAGACGTGTTACTTCCAGCTGTGGCCGGAATGATTTCTACAATGAAGTTAAATTATCAGCGAATGGAAGAGCTTGCTCCTCTTGGTTTTGCTTTAGCAACTGATATCGCTGAGTGGCTTGTGAAAAACGGTGTTCCGTTCCGTGAAGCCCATGAAATATCTGGAAAATGTGTGGCCTTGGCCGAATCTCGGAATGTTGAATTATGGGATTTATCGGATTTGGATTTTGCTGAGATTGATTTCCGGTTGCGTCCAGAGGTGCGCGAAGTTTTAAGCGCACAAGGATCTGTGAGTGCTCGTAACGGAAAAGGCGGAACAGCTCCTACTCAAGTGCAGACACAACTTATGCAAATTAGGAACTCGGCTCAAGAGATGCGAAAATTATTCACACAGTAAACGAATCTGTACCGAATTGCGAAAGACGGTAGGATTAACGAGTGCCAAATTGGCGGATGTTAAAATATGAAAGGTTTTAGACCGTGGTAGATGTTCTTGAAGAACTAAGTTGGCGTGGACTCATTGCACAGCACACAGATATTGACGCGCTGCGTGAAGCGCTTAATTCTGGCCCGGTTACTTTCTATTGCGGATTCGATCCAACGGCAGCTTCATTGCACCATGGTCATTTAGTAGCAGTAAAAGTAATGCGCCATCTACAGTTAGCGGGACACCATCCACTGGTTCTTGTTGGTGGTGCGACCGGGCTCGTTGGCGATCCACGAGATAAAGGTGAACGTGTTCTGAATTCAAAAGAACAAGTTGCGCAATGGGTTGAGTCATTGCGTTCACAGCTCGAATCTCTTTTGGATTTTGAAGGTGAAAATCCTGCTCGTACTGTTAATAATTTGGACTGGACTTCGCAGCTTTCAGCGATTGATCTTTTGCGTGATTTAGGAAAACACTTCCGTATGGGAACAATGCTGGCAAAAGATACTGTGGCGCGGCGTCTAAACTCAGAAGAGGGTATTTCTTACACTGAATTTTCATACCAGATTCTGCAGGCTAATGATTATCTGCAGCTATTTCGTGAATATGGTTGCACACTTGAAGTAGGCGGAAATGACCAGTGGGGAAATCTCGTTGGAGGGATGGACTTAATTCGTAAGGTTGAAGGAAAGTCGGTACACGTACTGACCAACCCACTAATTACGAAGTCTGATGGCACTAAGTTCGGGAAAACTGCAGGCGGTGCAATTTGGTTAAACCCAGAAATGCTTAGCCCATACAAGTTCTATCAATTCTGGTTAAATACCGCTGATGACGACGTTGTTAAAATGTTGAAAGTTTTTACGTTCCGTTCACAGGAAGAAATCGCTGAACTTGAAAAAGCTGTTGCCGAGAGAGCTTTTGCTCGTGAAGCACAAAAGGTCTTGGCGCAAGACGTAACGGCTTGGGTCCATGGTGAAGATGCGCTGAAGCGAGTTCAAGCAGCTTCCGAGGTTTTGTTCGGTTCGGGAGAACCAAAGACTTTGGATGAGCAGACAGTGGCAGATGTGGTTGCAGAACTTCCACAGGCTGAAGCTAAGATTGGAGATCTATTGGTTGACGTCTTAGTTGAGCTGGGCTTGGAAAAAGGGAAGGGCGCGGCTCGAAAGACGATTAATTCCGGTGGGGTTTCGATCAATAATGAGAAAGTTACCGATGAAAATCGTGCTTTGACTGCTGATGATGTGCTTGCCGGTGGTGTTATTTTGGTTCGGCGAGGACGGAAAAATCAAAATGCGGTACTCGTAAAGTGATTTCAGTAATCGTAATTAAATTTTAAAAAGGAATGTTGTTTAGAACTTTCGGGAATTCTCGGAAAAAGGAATTCTGGAAGACGTTCTAAACAGCATTCCTTTTATGTCATAGGGCTATAGGAATTATGTAGATAGATAGGGGGGATACTAATTCTGTGGTTCAATGCCAGGTGTCTACATAGTTGAAACCCCATTGTTTTCAAGGGAAATCAACAATTGAATAGCTATGTGACGATAGACACCGTATACAGGTTTGACTCTGCTGGAGAAAATCCGTAAAGTATTTATTCGTTGCGAGGAACGCGACGAAATCCCAAGAAAAACTTTTCTCGGGAAAAGTGCGCTCCAAAAGTCGAAGTTATCTTTTGACGAAACGCAATGAGAGACCTAAGATAAAGGTCAATCTCCTCTAGTTGAGAATAAGAAATTATTCGATATTAGATGTGGGTGTGTTGTTTGGAATCTCAATAGTGTGTCAGCTTTTTATGATGTTTTTTCAGATGGTTGATGTTTCTGCTTTCTGGCCTTTTGGGGTTGGTTGGTGGTTATTGTTGGTTGTCTGTTTTTTTTATTTTGGACATGCCAGTTTTTGGTTTGTTGTTTTTTTGAGTCTGTTTTTCAGATTTCTCTGTATTGATTGGATGGCTGCCTTTTTGGTGGTTGTTTGGTTTTTGTTTGGAGAGTTTGATCCTGGCTCAGGACGAA
>JAXFDG010000037.1:0-10218 GCA_034173665.1 Arcanobacterium sp. | reverse complement strand
TTTGCGAGGTTTTCAAAAGTAGATGGATCCCAAAGCCATTCATAATCTGGAACATAAGCTTTCATATAAAGATTGTAAGGCGGCGGTTGTTTTTACTAGGAATTTACCGTTTATTCTAAGCGGATAAAACTGCTGTTCTTTTCCGTTTTTCCGCACAAATTTGGTCTTTGCATCGGTGATGGATTTTGTTAAATTAGTCATAGTGCCTATCTACAAAGGGGGACAATGATGTCAACACGCACACGTAGACGTGCGCTCGCACTCGGTCTTTCGACCGCATTGCTTGTGCCGTTCAGTGGCATAACTGCTGCAACGGCCGAGACCACTTATGAATACACAAAAATAGACCAGTCAACGATGCGCGTCGTTGAGGTTAATTCAGTAGAACGAACTGGTGAATTGCCAAATGGTCCGGTAGAAAAAATTCTCGACGGAGACCCGAATAGTTTTTGGCATACAGCATGGGCAACCGGTGTGGTCCCACCACCGCATCATTTCACGGTAAAGATTTCTGATACCGAAGTAAATCTTGGGAAGATTGCCCTCAGTCCACGATTAAGTTCAAATGGTTCAGGGCGTGTTCGGGCATATCAACTTTTTACCAGTACCGACGCTAATTGTGCTGCTGACACATTTACGGCACAGGTTTCGGGTGAATTTGATGGGGAAATTGCAAATAAAACGGCTATTCGGGAGATTGTACTTCCAACCCCAGTACCAGCGACTTGTGTGAAGTTTGTGCAATCATCTTCTTGGGGTGGCCAGAATGGAACTGACCCAGTTTCTCCGCCTGAAAATGTTGCTTCACTAGCCGAATTTAATGCCTATACTGCAGTTGCAGTAGAGACCCCAGATCAGCCGGTTGTTCCAACCCCAGTTGATCCAGAAGTTCCAGCAGAGAACACATTGACTTTGACTGACGGAACTCTTTCGGTACAAATGCATAAGAACTTTCCGCAAGTTATTCGTTGGGATTTAGGCGGTCAAAGCGTAGCCGGTAATACTGGGAATGCCCTTACTTCAATAAAAATTAATGAAGTTGTTAAGGCAGTTACTGTTACACCGGCAGTAAAAACTAATGAAAATACGGCACGCTGGGCGATATCTGTTAATGGAACAGGTGATAGTTTTGATGCGGTAGCCACTGTTGTTGATGGCACTTGGCAGTTAAAGTTAGAAAATTTGGTTGATGCTGACAACAGCATTAACCGTGTTGTGTTCCCAAATTTAAATCTAGTGACCTTAAAGTCATCTGATCCAGGAGCTACAGTAGCTGGTGCAGTTATTGGGGTTAATCGCGGAGTTAATAACGATTCTTTTGACGCCGTCGCTGCACTTCAAACCGGAGAAGCTGCCTATTACATGACCATTCCATACACCCGAAATATTGCTTTCGGTATGGAATCAAATGCAATTGAAGACAATACCACTCGCTACCCTGGATCAAATCGTGGTTCAAATGCAAAGTGGATTCGCAGCGCAACCCGCAGTGGAACCACAGTAACTGCCGCTATTTCTCCGGGTAATTTTGTTTGGCGCGGTTCTTCTGCAACGAATGCAATTGGTAATGATGCTGCGCCAACTATTAAAGTTCGTCCAGTTTTGGATCGAAATGGTGATTCGGTTGTGAATTGGGAGGATGGCGCTATTGCAACACGCGAGATTCGTCCAGAAAGTATCGGGATGAGTGATGTTGCAAATACGGTTATCACACGTATTCCGTTCAATATTGTTTCGCAAGCAACTCATCCATTTTTACGCACTCTTGACGACACCAAGAGAATTGCACTCGCAACCGATAATCTTGGTCAGCAAGTAATGTTGAAGGGATATCAGGCAGAAGGTCACGATTCTGCTCATCCGGATTATGGTGGGCACTATAATGAACGTGCTGGTGGTCTTGACGACTTAAAGATTCTGGTTAATGAAGGAAAGAACTGGAACGCATCTTTTGGTGTGCACGTTAATGCAACCGAATCTTATTCAGAGTCGCATAACTTTTCTGAAGACCTTCTTCGGATGCCTCCAGAGGCAGCTTGGGGTTGGATGAATCAGTCATATTACATCAATGGTCCAAAAGATCTTGGTACCGGTAAGGTTCTTGAGCGTTTCCAGCAATTCCGGAATGAAGTTCCAGAGAATTTAAATTGGCTCTATCTCGACGTCTACTATCCAGATGGGTGGGAACCAGCACGTCTTGGTACAGAACTACAGAAGCAGGGCTGGAAGGTCGCTACTGAATGGGCTGATAAGTTCCCAGAAATTTCTGTTTGGTCCCATTGGGCAAATGACGAAAAGTATGGCGGTTCTACGAACAAGGGCATTAACTCAAAGATTATCCGCTTCGTCGATAATTCTCGCCGCGATGTGTTCAATCCGCACCCAATTCTCTCCAACGCTAATGTTGTTGAATTTGAGGGGTGGACTGGCCATGTTGATTACAACAAGTTCATTAAGAATGTTTGGGAACGTAATCTTCCAGTTAAGTTCCTCCAGCGCTCTGACATTATGAAGTGGGGCAATAACGAAATCGTTTTTGAAAACGGAACTCGTGCTCGTTCAAGTGTTGCCGTTGTTGGTGGTGATGTAACCCCAACTAATCGAACTTTCGAATTTGATGGAGCTATTGTTTACAATGGCGGAAAGTATTTGCTTCCTTGGACTGATGGAGGAACAGACCGTCTTTACCACTGGAACCCAACTGGCGGTGTAAGTCGTTGGCAATTAACTCAAGCTTGGCGTGGACAAAGCTCTCTGAAGCTGTACAAGCTCACCGACACTGGTCGTGAAGAAATTGGAACTGTTGCAGTTAATAATGGTTGGGTTGATATTCAAACCGAAGCAAATACTGCATATGTTCTTTATCCAGCTTCTTCGATTCCAACACCAAAAGCTCCAAATTGGGGTCAGGGTTCGATGATTAATGATCCTGGTTTCTTCTCTGGAACTCTTGATGCGTGGAACGCTGCAGGTAATGTTTCAATTGAGAAGAGCGCTCGCGCGAATTTCCAGGCTTTAATCGGTGAGGGAGAGGCAAGTCTTTCACAGAAGCTCAATGCGGGTAACTTACCGGCAGGTACATGGAATGCTTCGGCTTGGGTGGAAATTGATCCACTGCAATCACGAGATTTCACGATTAGTGTTTCTGGTGCGGGCGTTGCACCAGCCGGACTGCAGACTGAAATTGCCGGTAAGCCAGCAACGGTTATTTCAACTTCGCGTGCGCTTAACGCAACGGCGTCTGATGAAAAATTAAATACCTACTTCCAGCGAGTGCGCGTTACTTTCACAACTACTGGTGGTGAAGTTACTTTGAAGCTTGCGGCTGGAACTGGTTCGGCTCCGATTCGTATCGACGACGTTCGTTTAACTAAATTTGTGGCTGCTTCAGTTCCTGCAGGAGCAACAAATCCAATTGTCTTTGAAGATTTTGAAAACCCTGATGTTGGTTACTGGCCATTTGTCACCGGTAAGGATAATCGAGGTGGAGATGCGAGAACACAACTTGCAGAACGCCACGAACCATATTCTCAGCGTGGATGGTACGGCAAGAATCAAGCAGGACAAGTTGTCGCTGGCGGAAAACTTGTAGATAACGTGCTAGATGGAAAATGGTCACTTCAGGCTCATGAAGAAAATCAAGGCTTGATTTTACGGACCACAACTGCAACTGTTCCATTTAAGGCGGGTCATAAGTACCGAATTTCCCTTGATTATCAGTCTGGTCTAGCTGATCGTTACCGGTTTGTGACGGCGTTTGATCAAGTTGCCGATGATCAGTTACGAACCACTACTCTCAGTGCCCAAAACTTTGGTGCAACTACTTCGACTCAGAAATTCACCACTGAATTTACTGTGGGTAGCTGTGGTGCACACTGGTTTGGTATTGAAAAAATCGCTGGAGGGTACCAAGCAGATTTAACAATGGATAATATCCTAGTTGAAGATCTTGGAGAATCGGATGTAACCCCAGCTTGTGCTGAACTGCAGATCGCTGCTGAACGCAATGTAATGGCTGGTAAGGGGACGATTGTTACAACAACAATTATCTCAGCTGAAGATAGTGCAGCATCTGATGTGAAGCATAGTTTGGAAGTTCCAGAAGGCTGGACAGTCGTTCCATTGGATCTTGCGCCAAAGGCAATGGATGCTAAGGGAACTTCAGTTCAGCGTTGGATTGTGACTCCGCCAGCAGAGGCTTCAGGTACAGCAACTCTTGTTGGTAACGCTACTTATGTTGTTGAAGGTAATACCAAGGTCGTTACTAAGCAACAGAACATTGATGTGCTTACCGAGGTATTTAAGAATGGTGATAACTACCTATCTGATCTTCCATTTGCTGGTACCCCATCGAATGGTTGGGGCCCGGTAGAACGAGATCAGGCAAATGGTGAACAGCAGCAAAATGATGGTCCGCCAATTCGAATTGATAATGTTCAATACGAAAAGGGTCTCGGAACTCATGCTAATTCACGTGCCGCCTTTGATTTAGGTGGAAAGTGTACAAGTTTCCGGGCAATAGTTGGCGTTGATGACGCGCAACCAACTCGTGGTTCTGTACAGTTCGTTTTAGAGGATGGAACTGGTCGAGTATTAGCTGGACCAACTCCAGTGCTTCGAGCAACTTCACCAGGATATGAATTAACAGCAGATATTACTGGTGTTGATCGTCTTGTGCTTCGTGCAACAAATGGTGGCGATAACAACGGTAATGATTGGGCTTCATGGGGTGACGCAAAAGTTGTTTGTGCTGTTGAGCAGAATGATGTAGCTCCATCTCTTGAGGTTTCTCCAGAGTCAGTTAAACCAGGTGAAACTTATACCGTGGACCTCGCAGGGTTCACCGCTGAAGAAGCCACGGGAGACATTATTATTCGCGACGGAGTTACCGGAAAAGTTCTTGCAACTGTTTCGCCAAACGAGGCAGGCGAAGCTTCTGTAGAGATTACAGTTCCGGCAGACGCTGATGCGGGTACCGTACAACTAGTGGCAACTCGTGCTAATGGAAATTATTTCCTAACAGCTTCAGGAGAAGTTATTGTCACTACTGAAAACGGAGAAGTGACTCCACCTAGTGGTGAAGAAACTCCAGGAGATTCAACACCAATTGCAGAAATTGATAAGCCAAAAGTTTATCAAGGTGAAAAGGTTGTGATTACTGGAAAGAATTTCCCAGCAAATGTTGAAGTTTCTGGCGCAATTCATTCTGATCCGTACGGAATTGGTACCCGAACCACTGACGCAAATGGAACTGTCACTTTCGAAGTTACGATTCCAGAAGATTTCCCAGTAGGCGATCACACTGCAATCTTGACTCAAGTTGGAACAGATCCAGCAGTAACTGCTTCGGTAGATTTAGAAGTATTGACCCGTTCTGCAGTCCCTGTTGATCCACCTGCTCCACCTCTTGACGCTCCAGATACTCAAGGAGAAACCACAGCTCCAGCAAAGACAGGTAAAACTGAATTAGCGCTTACAGGTGCAGCTATTGCAGTAACCACTTTGGTGGCTTTGGGCCTCCTCGGGGGTGGAGCTGTTCTTGCTCGACGTAAGGAAGATTAATTACTGCAAAATATTTGCAGTGTAAAATCTGAATTAAAGTTCGGGGGCGGGGAGAGATTTTAGTTCTCCCCGCCCCCGAACTTTGTTTTGGTTAGAAGTATTATTAGCGTTAAGGCTCATTAACCCATGGGTCATTAGTTTACGATTTAGATTAATCCACGCCTTGAATTAAACCTTGAACGAACTTACGTGAATTAATCTTTGAAAGTTGATTTACTTGTTCTTCCGACCGGTAACGAATCCCCAAATGCCAAGAACTATTAATGATCCAATAATTGCTAATGCCCAGGTTTGTATCGACCAAAAGTTACTTAGGCCTACATTAAATAATTTCGAGCCAAGCCACCCGCCAAAATTTGCACCAATAACACCAAGAATTAAGGTTGAAAACCAGCCACCTTTTGTTGATTCTGGACTTAATTTTTTCGCAATTGATCCGGAGACTAATCCAAGAATAATAAATGCTATAAAACCCATTTGTTCCTCGTCATTCCTTGTTTAAGTTTTGTTTTATGTGTGTATGGACTGAGAAGATTAATAATTGAATTATTGACACATATTAAAATGTGTTAATTGGAGTTGTTCCAGTTGTTTCAGTCTTTTTGAACCTATCAAACACTGGGTAATTTTTTGGGTTTTCTCACCCGGAGCAGAAAAATTTGCATAAAATTGGATTATGAACGTTTCACAAAAGTTAATGCATCTTGCTGCTGTTGGTTTTGGTAAGTTACCAGAAAAAATTCATCGGAAACTTGCTGGAAAGCCAGTTACTGTTGCCGGACAAGAACTTCATCCGTCAGTCAAACTTGCACTTCTTGCTTTGAATTCTGGTGGGCCAACTTTCGAAACAAAACCATTGGTTGAAGGTCGCGCAGAGCTTAGTGCTGAATCTGCAATTTTTGGAACTGAAGCGAAACTTGAGAAAGTTGAAGATTTTCTAGTTCCAGGTGCAGAAGGAAAAATTCCGGCACGTCTTTATGTGCCAGGGACGTATGCTCCACTTAAGCGTGACGGTCTTGTGGTTTATATGCATGGTGGCGGATGGGTTCTTGGAGGCTTAGAATCCGCTGACGCAATGTGCCGAAGCTTTGCTCGAAAGACCGGCTTTACCGTGATTTCTTTGGATTATCGTTTGGCTCCGGAAAATCCATTTCCAGCGGGAGTCGATGATTGTCTCGCAGCTTTCCGTTGGATTCGCGATAATGCGGAACAATTTGGTGCGAGTGCAGATCGGATTCTCCTTGGAGGAGAGTCTGCAGGTGGCAATCTTACTTGCGTATTAGCTCAATTATTACGCGATGAACAAGGTCCAGTAGTCGCATTCCCAATTTTCCCGGTTACCGATTTATCAAAGAAGTCGGAGTCTTATACGCTTTTCTCAACGGGATATTTCTTAACTGAAGCTCAGATGGATTGGTACAAGAACCATTATTTGGTTGATCCTGAATTGGCGCTAGATCGCCGTGTTTCACCGTTATTGGCAACTGATGAAGAGCTCCAAGGGTTATGTCCGCATGTAGTATCAGTAGCTGGATTTGATCCGCTTCGTGATGAAGGTTTAGCCTATGCAAAGCGCCTCGAAGAAGCAGGAGTTTCCGCGAAAACTATTTTGTTTGAAGGATTCATCCATGGCTTTATTAACGCTACTGCAATGGGCGCTCCAATTGAGTCTCGAATTGCGCAAATTGCCGACGCTGTAGTTGAAATTTATGATGCGCTTTGAGTTTATTCTAATTCGAGATTGAATTACTAAAATTATGGGGCTTCAGGAAATTCCTAAAGCCCCATAATTTTAGTTTTGAGTGTATTTTATTGATGCTTTGATTGGTGGTTAGATATCACTTTTGCTTTGGCTCACGGAAAACTATGAATTTCCACCAGAGGAATTCGCCGATGAAGTTTACAATCATTGTTCCAACTTTCACTACGGCTTCATTCCAACCCATGCTGACGAATATGCCGGTCCACCATGATGAAGCTGGGATAAAGAAGACGTAGAACAACGCAACTTTTAGCATTGCAATTGGAATATTATTTGCTGATTTAAAGGTGAACTTTCGGTTGATAGAGAAGTTCCAGACCACTGAGAGGAAGAGTGAAATTCCTTGGGACCAAGCTGCAACTGTTGCTGCGGCTGCTTGTTGTGTGGCATTTGGATTAGCCGTCCACCAATTTTCTGGTAAGCCGAATAAGTCAATAATAAATCCAGTTTTGGCAAGCCAGAGGCAGAGAGCGAATGAAATAACTTCAACCACTGCTGCTGTGAGAGAAAAAAGCGTAAAAAGGATTGCTTGTTTTAGTGCAGTATTCTTTTCGCTCATTATTTACCTCCATTTAAGAGATGGAATGTGCGTTTATTGTTTTTATAAAGCTGTTTAAAAGCTTTGAAATTGCGCTCGTAAACCGAGGTAAATTCACTCCTTGGTTCATATCGGTTTGTGGCGGGAACGAGCTTGGCAGCTTCGCTTATTCCTGGGAAAGCACCTAAACCACAAGCAGTTACAATGGCTGCACCAACTGAGCCACTATTTTGTGGATCTGCGACTGTTTCCACAGGTCTACCAAGGATATCTGCAAGAATTTGGCAAGTGGTTTCTGCAAGGGCTCCACCCCCAACGAAACGAACTGATTTTGAAGTCTTTACTTTGCGTTCCTCGGTTTCAAGAAGCCACCGAAGATGGAAGCACACACCTTCAATAACTGCACGAATAAGTTCAGTCTTGCCGGTTTCAATTCCCAGATTGAAGAACATTCCACGGGCATGCGGATCTTCGAAGGGCCAGCGATTTCCATGCAGCCATGGGGTGAATAAGACGCCCCCACTCCCAGCCGGTGCTTGTTCGATTACTTGAGACATATATGCATAAAGGTTTCGATATGCGGGTTCTGGATCTGCGTCTTTCTCGCGGTCGAGATAAATTTTAATTTCATCTAATGCCAAATGGTCGCGAACCCATTGGAAACATTTTCCAGCGGTTTCTAGTTCCGCAAAGTAGTTGTAACGTGGTAAATCTGCACCCACAACGGAAGCAATCATTGCGTTTATGTCTACAGTTTGCTTATCGGTAACTGTTCCGACCCATCCAGAAGTTCCCCAATAAATGTGAGTTTGTCCAATCTCAGTTGCTCCTGCACCAACTGGAATTAATGAGGCGTCTCCACCGCCAGCAATTACTTTCACTCCAGGCTGGAGTCCAAGCTCACGGGCCTGTTGTTCACGAAGCGGGCCGACGACGTCGGTACAAGGAACTATTGGCGGGAGATGATCAAGGTTTACTTTTAGTAAATCACAAACTTCTTTTGACCATTTTGGTGGGGTTGAACGGATATCCATGAGCATCGTGGCAAAAGCTGAGTCTTCGGAGAGCACGAATCGACCAGTCATGCGCCCAATCAGATATTCTTTTACGTCAAGCCACCATTTGGTTTTTGCAAATATTTCTGGTTGATTTTCGCGAACCCAATGATATTTCCAAACAGGGTCTTTTACGGAAGCTGCAACTGCTCCTGTATGTTTTAGGCTGATGAGGAGCTTTTTTACATTCAGACCGGCAACTTTTAAGCCGTGGGAAATTCCTTCGTCGCGTTGTTTCTCGGCACGTTGATCCATGTAGCTCATGGAATTACGTAAGGCATTTCCTTCGGCGTCAACTAAAACTACTGATTGCATCTGTGAACAGAAGCTAATACCTTCCACGGCAGCAATTTCTTCTGGGAAATCTGCTGCGAGAGCTTGCGTGGAATCGCATAGCGCTTGCCACCATTGTTCTGGGTCTTGCTCAGCACCGCCATCAGGGAAAATATAGAGTTCATATTCTCGAAGTGTGGACCCAAGAGCCTTTAACTGATTATTTTCGAGAGAGTAGAGGCAGGTTTTTACACCACTTGTTCCAATATCGTATGAAAGTAGGTACATAATTTCTCCGCACATCGTTGTAGAGAGTGATAAGTTAAATTCTACTTGAAACTTTCGGTATCGAATATACTTTTACTCTAGTAATATTGTCTATGAATTTATAAATTCTTCACTCAATGAGGAGTTAACCGTGTCAATGAATGAACCAAGCGTCCACAGCATTATTTCTGAACTCGACGCATTAATTAAGAAGCCAATCTACTCAGTTAGTCCTTCAGCATTGAAGCATTATGAAGAAGAGTATTTTGCGAAGAAGTGCCAAAAATCGAAGGCACTTGTTGATGACGCTGCGGAAGTAATCCCTGGCGCAGTACAACACAACCTGGCTTTTAACCACCCATTCCCACTCGCATTTGAGAGTGCTTCAGGAGCGATTCTGCGCGACGTCGACGGTAATGAATACCTCGACTTCCTCCAGGCTGGTGGCCCAACAGTGCTCGGCTCCAACCCGGAAAGCGTTCGCAACAAGGTGCATGAACTGCTCGATACTTGTGGCCCTTCCACGGGTCTTTTCCATGAATATGAAGCAAAACTTGCCCGCCTTATTTCCGACTTAATCCCAACCGTAGATATGTTCCGGATGCTCGGTTCAGGGACAGAAGCAGACATGGCTGCAGTTCGCGTGGCTCGTCTAGCAACAAAGAACAAGCATGTGCTGAAGATGGGTGGCGCTTACCATGGTTGGTCTGATTCGCTTGGCTACGGTATTCGTATCCCGGGTTCAAAGTTTACTCAGGCAC
>JAXFDG010000036.1:0-4865 GCA_034173665.1 Arcanobacterium sp. | reverse complement strand
TCCTCCAATGAGTCGCACCTGTTCCCCTACGGTTGCCAAACATGGAGTGTAGCTTAATACGAATACGAGGAATGCAATCGCTGCTAATCCAGCATATTCTGCACCTGCAGTCTTCGTGAAAGTATCAGTCATTAATTCTGGTAATTGCCCGAGATCATCACCGTTTTCTTCGGCATCCCCGGCTGCACTCGCATCAAGTTTATAAGAGACGACGATGGAGGAAACCATTGTTTCTTTTGCCACGAAACCAGTCATTAACGAACCGGTAAGATGCCAATCAGCAAAACCAGCTGGAGCGAATACTGGTTCAAGCACCTTTGCTACCTGACCATATGCCGAGTCTTCCATTGCTAATTCAGCATCAGCAAAACTCTTGCCAGAGCCTCCTGCCCCCATCGGGATTGCTCCGAGAAGCCAAACTACGACCGTCATTGCCACAATAATTTTCCCAGCTCCGGTAACGAAGGAAAGAGAGCGCCGCAAAGTTGTTTTGAAAAGAACGAGTAAACGTGGAACCTGATATGCCGGAAGAAGAAGAATCAACGGACTCTTTGTAGATTCTTTTGTAATGAAAAACTTCAAAACCCACGCCGCAAGCACAACCAGTACTACTGAAACTGTGTACATTGCAAATACGACTGTTCCTGCATTATCTGGGAAGAAAATCTTTGCAACCATAAGGTATACGGTCAGTCGAGCTGCACAGGAAGTATATGGAGTGATAATCGCCGTCACTAAACGCTGTTTTGCCGAAGGAAGAGCTCGCGCTGCCGCCAAAGACGGCAAATTACATCCAAAGCCCATAATTAGCGGTAACACTACACGGCCGTCTAAACCAATTTTGCGCATCAAGCGATCAGCCAAAAATGCCGCCCGAGCCATATATCCTGAATCTTCAAGAATTGAAATCGAAACAAAAATTGCAAACATCAATGGCACAAAAGAAGCGACGACGCCGAGGCCCGTAGCGATTCCGCCTACCAGGAACGATTGAATCCAGTGTGTTTCAAGACCAACCAAACCAAGAACCCAGTTAAAACCATTAGCTAAAGAAATCGCACCCGGATCTTCATTAGTAAACCAACCATCAAATAAATCCTGTAGTGGTCCAACCCATTCACCGGCAAGCTTGAAAAGAATCCACATTAATCCGAAGAAAATAATTGGACCAGAAAGTGGATTTAGCAAAATTCGATCCGCAATATCTGAACGACTTAATTTGTCCGGAGCTTGCTGATGCTGCTCAATCTGAGACTCAACTCTTTCAACCCAAGAGAAAAGAGTTTTTGCCCTTTGTAACTGTGCTTCAGCCTCGTCGTCGGCACGCAATTCATAGGTAGAATCTAATTCCAAGCTGCTTGCAGACTCATGACCACATCCGCAAGAAAGCGGAGTATTTGATTCTTCACGAGCACAATCTTCACCTGGAGCTAAATCTTTTCCACACCCACAAAGTGTTTGCCCTAAAAGATCATGAGAGTCTGGTTCAGTGCCACAACAGTCACCGGTCTTATTTTGCGCAGAACTACCACAGCAACCTACTGTAAGTATCTCGTTGGCGGCTTGCCGCGAATATCCCGGAGCTGTCGGGTCTGGGACTAGTCCCTTAACTCGAGCTTTCGCTTCAAGTGCTCCAACAACAAATTTATCTAGTTCAGCGTAGCCTTTATGCTGACGCGGATCAAAAGTCATTACTGGAATTCCCAGAGCTCGTGAAATTGCTGATGGATCGATTTCAATTCCATTCCGAGCTGCTACATCTGCGAGTGAAACGACCGCTGCTACTGGGTGCCCCGTCTGGGCAAGCTGCGCCAAAAGATAAAGTGAGCGAGTTAAAGAGGTTCCATCTAGCATTGCTAACACTAAATCAATTCGGTTACCTCTTGTTATATCGGTTAAAGTCCCTGGTGCTCCGGCAATGGTTTGCGAAACTACTGCTTCATCAGGACTTGTCGGAATAAGAGAATAAGTGCCTGGAAGATCAATCACACGCAAATTAAGCGTGCGCCACTTGCCTTCCATCACTTCAACAGTAGTTCCTGGGGCATTTATCATTGCTTGATGCATCCCAGTAACACCATTAAAAAGCGTGGATTTACCGACATTAGTATTACCCACTAAAAGCACCGTGCGTTGACGAGCTTTTGCATTTTCTAAAGTTGTTGGAATACCTAAATCTAATGTTGACACTGGAGCACCTGCTACAAACTTATTATCTGACACTGTTCAAAACCTAATCTGCTGCGACTAACTCAGCTCAGCTTCAATCAATTTCGCAAAACGATGATCAATAGCGACGCGTGACCCGGCAATATTTAAAATTAGGCCACCGAAACCAGCACGCTGCACAATGCTGGCATGCGCTCCCACCCGAACCCCAATTTCTTGCATTCTTAATTGATGCGATTTGGGAACTGGAACTTCCGTAATCCGAATCGCAGTGCGAACTGGGCACTCATTAAGTTTCATCATTACCTCATTGTGGAAACAAAATATCAACTTTTCTAGAAGTAAGGTTACCCTAACCTGTTTGAAATACGAACTTAAATCCTTGCGTAAATAACCTTTCAGACAGAGAAGAGCGCAATTTTTCGGAAATTTCCCCATTTTTTAGGACTTTATTACTACAAGAGCAGCTTATTCGTCGCAAAGGTGTGCTTCTGAATATCCACTGACAACAAAAATTAAAAGCCTTAAGTTAAATAATTAAACATGAGAAAATCACACCGAACGGTGAGTGGGCGGAGAAAATTATGAATGCAAAACTAATGCTCTTGATCTTAAACACGGTGCTCTCAACATTAATGGCACTACTGCCACTATTTTACTCAACAATCACACAAACTTTATTCCCACTACAAGAACGGCACCAAGTTCCAGTACTAACCAGTTTTCTAGTAGCAGTTATTTACACACTACTTTGGTCTATTGGGCTAAAACTTCAACTGAACAGCACACATAAATCAGAGTCTAAAACTCTGCCATTTTTTACAACTTCACTAATTGGCACCTTTTTCGCGGCAATAATAATATTTTTTGCCAACAATCTAATTTTCTTTGAATACCCATTAATTATTGCAATTACATGGATTACCCCTATCATCCTCTTAATTCCAAGCGCACGAAAGGAGAATAAAAGCTATGCGTAAACTAGCAATATGCAACACTGTTAACCACAGTATTGTTATTCATGCTTTCAGCCCCAGCTAACGCACTGGAAGAAAAGTACGAAAGGAATTTTCCCGCAGAATGTTCCACCACAAGCTACTGTGCATTTCTAACCAACACTGAAACCGGAAAAACATTAGTTCTCAATTCAGGAAAAATCACAGACATAGATTCAAACACCTCGCTATTCTCATCTGAGATAACCGAAGCAGATCTAATTAAACTCGGAACACTACCAGAAAAACAATACTCCTCAAGAGCCTCAGGATCTTCGTCTACGACAATCACACCTGTAAAATTAACAGTTGGAATGGACTATCAATTTAAGGGTTCTCAAATTAAAATATCCCGGGTATTTGGGTCGCTACAAATTACAAATGTAAAACTATGGGGGACTGTATCAAATAGCTTGTTAGTTGCACAAGATTACATCACAGGACACACGCTGAAAAGATACCCTCAAAATAAGCCAAACTCAAAATTCTCGTACACAACTAACTGGGGATGGGTTCCGTTTTCATCGGGACAACTAGGGGCATACGCACTATACGATGCGACTTTTAAAATTGATGGAATGTCTGCCAAAACCACAATGACAGTAAAGTATGTGCCTGAAAAAGCTGGTTAAAAATAGTGCTCTTAGGAATAATTCCTAAGAGCACTCCAGCACTTACTTTGCTGCTATAAAGATTAGTTCTTGCCGAACAAACCCTTCACCTTGTCAACGAGACCGGTTGCAGCATCGCCAGCACCATCAATCACATTTTCAAGTGCAGAGTCAACCTTTTCTGCAATATTCTTTACGGTTTCATTGTCACCGGAAAGGTTTACTGCAGCTTCACGAGCCTTGTCTACGAGCTCATTTGCCTTGTCTTCGAAAGCATTGTTTTCAGTCATGAATCCTCCTGTAGATTCAACGGCTATTCCACGCGAAATTACGCGGCTAAGTGCAAGTCTAGTTGATTTTTGAACCAACACGAATGTGAAAGATGTACTCTTCATCTCACTATGCTGAAAGAAGAAAATACAGAAATAAATAATTTGAGGGGAGAACCATTCAGGTTCTCCCCTCAAATCATAAACTCCTTAACGACTAACTTTCAGATCCGTCTGAATAGCTTGCCGTAACTTTGGAATTACGCAGTAGTTGCGCGCTCTCCACCACGGGAAAGTGCAAGCTCAGATTCATTTGAAATCGCAGCGCGACCAGCCTCAAGACGAGCAACTGGGACGCGGAATGGAGAACAAGACACATAGTCAAGACCAATTTCTGCGAAGAAATGAATCGAAGCTGGGTCGCCACCGTGCTCACCACAAACACCAAGATGAATATTTGGATTAGCAGCGCGGCCCTTCTCGGAACCAATCTGCACCAACTGGCCGACACCGTGAGTATCGATGGACTCAAATGGTGAAGTGCCAAATACGGAAAGGTCGAAGTACTCGTTGAAGAAGGATGCTTCTACGTCGTCACGTGAGAAGCCCCAAGTGGTCTGGGTCAAATCGTTGGTGCCGAAGGAGAAGAAGTCCGACTCTGGAGCGATGTGGTCAGCGGTTACAGCTGCACGTGGAAGCTCAATCATGTTACCGATTGGGATATTGATTTCAATACCAGCTTCTTCGGAAACTTCCTTGATAATCTCGAGAGCCATATCGCGCACAATCTGCATTTCGCGAACTGAACCGATAAGTGGAAC
>JAXFDG010000035.1:0-10103 GCA_034173665.1 Arcanobacterium sp. | reverse complement strand
CTCATCGCCAAGCTGAAGCACTCCTAATTTCGCTCGTAAAATCAAGAGCAACGGCACAAACAAGGTAACTACCACTATCAATGGCAAAATCCGGGCCCAAGAAGCGCCATTAAGTGAACCCGTTAACCACCGGCTAGCTGTAGACAAATCCCATCGCTCTGCGCGTGAAAGAATATAGGTTACGAAGCTCATCAACATTGAAGAGACTCCAATTCCCAACAAAATCATTCTTGTGCCAGAAAAACCACCTTTAAAAGCTAGGAGATAAATCAATATCGCTGCCGCCAAAGCACCGGCAAGTGCCATTAGCGAGACCCCGGTTTGACTTAAGCCTAACAACACAATCCCCGCCACACCTGCGGCACTCGCACCAGCGGAAATACCAATAATATCTGGGGAAGCCAATTGATTACGTAACAAAGTTTGGAAAATATAGCCGGATATTCCGTAAGCGATTCCCGCAAGCACAGCAAGAGTTGCACGTGGAAGTCTAATTTCCAGCAAAGCAAAATTAGCTCCGCCAAGATTTTCCCCGTTTAAAATCCGCCAAATATCCGATAGCGAAATAAAAGTCTTCCCCACCATTAAGGAAAGAAGATAGAGTCCGATTAACACTAAAACAAGTACGACACCCAGGTTTCGCTGGAAAGATTGCCGACGGCGTCGACTCTCCCGAATCTTCGCTGCTGTTTGTGCAATATCAGGTTGCAAGGAGGTGGAATTCTCCCTCTGCAAGCCTTTAGAAAGTTTCCCTTGCCCGCTAGGTGCAGCGGCATTAGGAGCTGGAACAGAAGTTTTTTCTAGATTCACGCTTCTCTCCCCTCACAGCTCACGAACTTTTTGCCGACGCACGATATACATAAAAATTGGCGCACCAAGAATCGGCAACAGTACACCCACAGCCACTTCGGCGGGGCGATTTATTACGCGACCAACAGTATCTGCAATTACAAGTAAAGAACCACCAGAAATTGCAGTAGCCGGGATTAGCCATCTATAATCACTCCCTAAAAGCAGTCTGCAAAAATGCGGGACAATCAAGCCGAGGAAACCAATTGGACCTGCTAAAGCCGTGGCTGTACCAGCCAAAATAACTGCAGAAAGAGAAGCTAGTAAACGCTGCACTCCAACAGAAACACCAAGCCCTTGCGCTAGATCATCACCTAACGCCAAAGCATTCATTCCAGTTGCAGTTCCAATGGCCAAGGCGAAACCAACCGCAAAAAGTGGTAGACCAGCAAGAATCTGCTCCCACTGAGCGCCACCTACAGAACCAATCTGCCAAAATCGGAATTTATCCATCACATCTACTCGCGGTAAAAGAATCGCCGCAGAGAAAGAAGAAAGTGCTGCTGCCGTTGCCGCGCCTGCCAAGGCGAGTTTGAGATTAGTAACTCCGCCCGGTCCGAGTGAACCCACAAAATAAACAAAAATTGCTGCGGTAAAAGAGCCGGCAATCGCCACAAGCATTGTTGAGAACTGTGAGTGCAAATCAAAAAAAGTAATTCCGGTAACCACAAAAAGACTCGCCCCGGCTAGTACACCAAAAATTCCAGGATCTGCAAGTGGATTTCTCGTGACTGCTTGCATTGCTAAACCGGAAACCGCTAAAGCAGCCCCAATCACTACTGCCAATAGGGTCCGAGGAATACGTAATGCAGCGGCTGCTTGATTAACCGTTTCAGATTCTCCGGCAAATGCCGCTAAAACATCTGAAAATGGAATATCCCGTGCACCAAACATCACCGAGGCAATACAGGCAAAAATTAGCACTAGTATTGCCCCGGTGAGGTAAGAAATACGTTTCGCAAACACTACTTTGCTACAGCCTCAGACAAGATTGCGAAGTACTTATCCACAACCCATGGAGTCGCCAAAGGCGAAGGGCTGATTGCCGCAGACACTGGGCCTGTTCCCACGAAGGCAACATTTCCATTCTTAATTGCCGGAATCTTTGACCAGAGCGGATTAGCTTGCAAAGTTTCAAGAGTCTTTGCATTTTCTGCAGGGTCATCAGATCCATAATTCACAATGAGTTCAACATCGGCAAATAATTCAGGCTTTTCTGCAGATACTTCAACCCAGAAGTTTTCCGCGGTTTCGCTCATCTCCTCAATAGTATCTGGGACGTCAAAACCAGCCTCTACTAAGAATCCCATCCGTGGATCGCCGGTGGTATAGAAACCAATCTTGGATAAATCTGCTTCGGACCCGAAAGAAGAAACCATTACTTTCTTTCCTGCTAGCTCTGGATACTTTGCAAAAGCTGCCTCAACCTTTGCTTCAATATCAGCAAGCAGTTTTTCACCTTCTGCTTCCATTCCCAGCCCCTTGGAAATCAAGCGGATATTTTCTTCCATCGAGGTGTTCCATGGATTCTCTGGATAAGCCACAGTTGGAGCAATCTGGCTTAGCTTTTCGTAATCTTCAGCTGTAATTCCAGAGTAGGTTGCAAAGATAACGTCTGGCTGATCTGCTGCAATTGCTTCAAAATCAAGAGCATCTGTTTCATCGTAAAGAGTTACAGCACTTACATCTGCACCAAGTTTTTCAAGCGCTTCAAGGGTCCATGGATGAATTCCGTCGGTATCATCGTCGCCCCAATTTGCCTTAGCCATCCCCACTGGCACAATTCCTAGCGCCAATGGAACTTCATGATTTGACCAAGCCACAGTTGCTACTCGTTCTGGCTTTGTTTCAATCGTAGTAGAACCAAATGCATGCTCAATGGTTACTGGCTGGAATTCAGCAGTGTCTTCACTAGTTGTGCTGCTAGATGCCGTTCCTTCTGTTTCGCTTGAGGTTCCATTACTGCAAGCTCCCAATAAGAATGCCGCAGCAAGAATGCCAGCAGCTGCAGTGACTTTGCCGCCGCGCTTCTTGAACAAAAATGATGCCATGAATGTTCCCTTATCTTGGAGTGTGCGAAAAATTCACCCACTGGTTATTTAGACAAGGTAATCATTGCATAAATAACTTAGGTAAACCTAATTATGTGAGGTAGGCAACCAAAATTGCTTAATTCTCCCAATGCATATCAGGAATCGTCACAGCCGCATCTTTTGCTGCTTTCACTAGTTTTTCAAGGGTTTCCAGAGTTTCCTCACCCAAAGAATGATCCGGCAACGCAATTGTTAAACGTGAGCCTATTAGATGCACTGCAGCTACTCCACGTAAACTTTCAAGCCATTTTGCAAACGGAGAGTTACCTAAAGAAGCAAGTGTGGCGGCGTCTACACTCTCAACACGCCAAGTATTTAACGCGCTAGCAGAACTCTCAATCCCGGTTCCAGGCTCGGCAACAGGCTGGGCCTCAGGTTCAACTACAGGCTGAGCCTCAGGCTCGGCCACAAAAGAAACTTCCGAGATATTTAACTCGCTGCCGTCACTACGCTGCGGAACTTCAAAAGTAAAATAAAGATCCTGCTGCACAGCTGAAGCCTGCACAAACGCTGCCGCCCAATTATCATTTCGCGAACTACGCACAGTATCTAAACCAAGTGCCTGATCGAGCCCAGGCCAATACTGAGCCTTTGCTGCGTCTGCACGCAACAAGAATTCACGAGCACTTGCCACTTGCTGCTTATAAGACCAGCGCCGAGAACGGAACTTTGAAACAATTTTTGAATGAGTATCCCACGTGCCCCGATTCCCTTTCGAAAGCATCGCCCAAAATAGATAACCTAAGGCTAAAACTGCACCTAAAGCCACCACGAATAAAATATAAAAATCACCAGTGCTCATTGTTTCTAATTCAAAGTTCGACACGTCAAGTCTCGCTTTCATTTTCTTAAGTTCATAAACGGTGCATCACCAAAGTTCACGAATTACCGTATCGGCAAGAAGCCGCCCTCGCAAGGTCAACACAATGTTTCCACGTTGCAGCGCAGTTTTTTCAATTAACCCGTCTTGCACCAGATTAGTTAGCGTTCGTGCCGACACATGGTTCGGAATCCGAATTCCTTCACGTAGTCGAATCCCCAGCATGATTTGCTCTTCCCGCTGCTCAGCTAAAGTTAATTCTTCACTTCCCTGCGCTGGAGTTTGCCCTGCAAACACCCGCTTCGCATAAGCAAGTGGATGTTTCACATTCCAAAAACGCGTGCCATTAAAGTGTGAATGTGCCCCCGGCCCGAAACCCCACCAATTCTGATTTTGCCAATAAGCGCGATTATGCTGGCTTTCTCGCCCTGGGCGGGCCCAATTAGAAATCTCGTAATTCTGATATCCGGCAGCTGTAAGCATTTCTTCCGCCAGTAGATACTTATCAGCCAACTCATCCGGATCCGGTTCACTAATTTCACCGCGTTGCAACTGCGCCCCCATTTTCGTACCCGGTTCAATGGTTAAACCATAGGCCGAAATATGCTCCGGCGATAATGAAATTGCTGCTTCTAGCGAAGCTTTCCACTGTTCCATTGTTTCTCCGGGCGCACCATAAATTAAATCAAGTGAAAAATTTAGTGCAAGCTCTTTTGCCCATTCCACGACCCGGCGAACTTGCCCTGGAGTATGGCTACGTTCAAGAGTTGCCAAAACTTCTGGCACAGCAGACTGCATCCCAAAAGAAATTCGATTGAAACCACCTGCTTGTAACGCGGCCAAACTTTCCTGTGTTACTGTTTCTGGATTTGCCTCTGTCGAAACCTCAGCATCACTCTTAAT
Source organism: Arcanobacterium sp. (assembly GCA_034173665.1). GTDB lineage: Bacteria > Actinomycetota > Actinomycetes > Actinomycetales > Actinomycetaceae > Arcanobacterium_A. Next base: position 5,438 of record JAXFDG010000035.1, on the reverse strand, counting down.
ACCGAAAGTAGCTTGCAATCGCTGCAGTACTGCGACTAACTGCTCTGCCTGCAGCATTGTCGGTGTACCTCCACCGAAAAAGACCGTGTTCAACAATGGCAGCTGCGGTTTTAGTGACTGTTCCGAGACCACACCCAAAACTCGTGCCGCAAACTCAATCTCCGAAAAAAGACTCTGCTCGAAATCTTTCACTCCAGCATTTGGCCCGAAATCTAAATTTGCATAAGTATTAAAATCGCAATAACCACAGCGCACTGCACAAAATGGGATATGCACATAAGCACTAAACCCTTTGGAAACGTCAGGATTCGGCAGCGCACCATCAAGTGGTAACGGAACGCCTTCTGGCAGTTCAGGCATTACCTGACTCCTGCACAATTAAATCTTGCGGTTCCGCTTGTTTACGTGATGCCGCTTGGTCTTGCAATCCCGTCTGGTTTTGCAACGCAGCTTGCTCTTTTAGCCAGCCGCGGCGTGAGCTTGCCGGACGTTCTCCACCAGCATCAGCTGCAACGATTTCTCCACGAAGTTTTGCTGCTTCCCAAGGGTTCATCGGAGCTAAAGCCGCATCAGATGCTAGTTCGTTTCGGGTGCCGACGACGTCGTGCACAGTTCGCCCAGCTTCAATCCCTCGTTCCTCAAAACGAGTCAGCAACCGCCCAACAAATCGTGGCGCAAAACCGCCACGATAAATACCTTCATCAGCTAGATCTTCATTTTCACCAGCAAAGTCGTTTTCAAACCAAGGTGACTCTTCAATTACATCACGCATTTGCCAAGCATAGTTATCCCAGTCGGTAGCCATCCGCCAGAGCCCACCGGGCACTAATACACCCGCAACTATCTGCGCAAAAGCTGGGGAAATAATTCTCCGCTTCCGGTGCCGCTTCTTTCGCCACGGGTCCGGAAAAAAAGTCCATACCTCTTGGGCAAGCGGATTCAACGGCACGCCGTCATCGCTAACTGCACCAAAAATAATTGGTAATGCCTGAGCTGCATCAAGCTCCAAAATTCGCACATTTTCCACGCCTGCACGCACTGCGTTTTGTACGCAGCGCGCCACGCCCGGCCCCCAAGCTTCGAAGGCTAAAAAGTTGATTTCCGGATTTTGTGCTGCAGCGTGTGCTAGTTGCTCCCCCGAGCCAGGACCAACTTCAATAATTAGTGGCGCTTCTCGTCCAAATTCCTTACAGAGGTCAATAACCGCAGTATCGGCGATAGTTGCTGGAGCAAAACCTTTCGGCACATCAATTGTATAGAACTGGGCGTACTGCTCCATCAACCGTTCATACTTATCCCCTAGGCGCTTCCCCCGCAAGGAAAAAGAGGTAATTCGGCCATACTGCTGGTTACGCTCAGCAGAATCTTTCGGGAGGCCTTCAGTTACTTCTTCAGTCACTTTTTCTTGCTTTCTGGCATCTCAGAAGAAAGTGCAGCAACGAAAGCCTCCTGTGGAACCTCCACGCGGCCAATTGCCTTCATCCGCTTCTTACCTTCCTTCTGCTTTTCCAGAAGTTTGCGCTTTCGTGACACGTCGCCACCGTAGCACTTAGCAAGCACATCTTTACGCAAGGCCTTAATCGTCTCACGCGCAATAACTCGCGTTCCTACTGCAGCCTGAACCGGAATCTCGAAGTTCTGCCGCGGAATTAGCGACTTCAGCTTCGCCGTCATTTCCAGCCCGTAATTGTAGGCAAAGTCCTTATGTACAATCGCTGAGAAAGCATCCACGGTTTCGTGATTCAGCAAGATATTCACCTTTACCAAATCAGCCACCTGATCGCCGTCTTCCTTATAATCCAGCGAAGCGTAACCCTTAGTCCGTGACTTTAACTGATCGAAAAAGTCGGTCACGATTTCTGCCAATGGCAAGGTATACCGGAGTTCAACACGATCAGTAGAAAGGTAATCCATATTCCGCATCGTGCCCCGACGCTGCTGGCAAAGTTCCATAACCGTGCCCACATAATCTTTCGGCGTCAAAATTGTGGCATCTACAGTTGGCTCATGAATCTCTTTCACTTTCCCTTCAGGGAATTCGGAAGGATTAGAGACTTCAATCTTTTCACCGTTTTCGACAACCACCCGGTAGCTTACCGACGGCGCAGTTGCAATCAAATCCAAATCAAATTCACGCGCCAAGCGTTCAGTAATAATTTCCAAATGTAACAGCCCAAGGAAGCCGCATCGGAAACCAAAACCAAGCGCAACAGAAGTTTCTGGCTCGTAAGTGAGCGCGGCGTCGTTCAGCTTGAGCTTATCTAAAGCATCGCGTAAGGCTGGATAATCAGAACCGTCAATCGGATAGAGCCCAGAGAAAACCATCGGTTGTGGATCTTTGTAGCCTGCGAGCGCAATCGTTGCCGGGTCACGTAGATCGGTAACGGTATCACCCACACGGGACTGGCGAACGTCTTTCACGCCAGTAATCAGATATCCTACTTCTCCTACGCCAATACCTTTAGAAGGCATCGGTTCAGGAGAAATTACGCCTATCTCAAGGAGTTCATGGCTCTCTTTCGAGGACATCATTTGAATCCGTTGACGTGGGGTGAGCTTCCCATCGACCACACGCACATAAGTAACTACGCCACGATAAGTGTCGTAGACTGAATCGAAAATCATGGCCCGGGTTTTCGCATTTGGATCGCCTACTGGTGCCGGCACTTCTGCCACAATTCGGTCGAGAAGTTTATCTACGCCTTCACCGGTCTTGCCAGACACACGAATTACCTCGTCTGGTTCACAGCCGATTAATGAGGCTAGTTCTTCCGCATATTTTTCAGGATTCGCTGCGGGAAGATCAATTTTATTCAACACTGGAATAATGGTGAGGTCGTTTTCCAACGCCATATAGAGGTTTGCCAGAGTTTGCGCTTCGATTCCCTGAGCTGCATCAACTAGTAAAATTGCGCCTTCACAAGCCGCGAGCGAGCGCGATACTTCATATGAAAAATCAACGTGGCCAGGGGTGTCAATCATATTCAATACATGAGCTGTTCCATCAAGCGTCCACGGCATTCGCACTGCCTGAGATTTAATCGTAATTCCGCGCTCGCGCTCAATATCCATACGGTCAAGATATTGAGCACGCATATCTCGTTCAGATAGCACACCGGTTAATTGCAACATTCGATCAGCCAAAGTCGACTTGCCATGATCAATATGTGCAATGATGCAAAAGTTGCGAATCCGTTCGGGCGGAGTGTTGGCTGGTTGAATCTGCTTAAGCTCGTCAGCGGTACTAGCGGGCACAGGCTCCTCTTTCGTTACATTTTCCTGCTTCCAGATTACCAGCAGTAAGCAAATCACTCGGCATTGATAATTGAGAACTTGCCGATAGTTCTCCCCTGCACTAAGCCATTAATCCGCTGCTTGTACCGTAGAATAGGAACAGCTACTGATTTATTTCAAGCAGCTATTCATCTTTGAATGTTCGTTACTTTTATTATTCAACTCGGGCATTCAAGCTTGGAAGCTACTGCTATAACTTTGCAAAGGAGCAAAATTGCATACTTCAGCTAATACCGCAGGTTCTCATAACATTATCGAAGCTTGGAGTAACCAAACCGGTGCAGAGAAAGTGACCACCCTTTTCCAAGAAGTATTTGGCGGTGAGCCAGACGGCGTATGGGCTGCACCTGGTCGCGTAAATCTTATCGGCGAGCACACTGATTACAATGAGGGGCTCTGCCTACCAATCGCACTCGAGCATCGCACCTTTGCAGCAATAAAATTTCGAGATGACGACGTGGTCCGGATTGTTTCACAACAGCTTCGGGATGAGGTCTGGGAAGGACGCATAAGCGATATTGGCCCACTGTCACCAAAATCTTGGGCTGCATATGCTGCCGGACCGGTTTACACAATGGGAGTGACCCGCGGTTTTGATGCCGCGATTGATTCATGCGTTCCTTTTGGAGCTGGACTTTCGTCTTCTGCAGCAATTGAATGTGTAATCGCGATTGCGCTCGCTGAACGTGAAATTTCAGCGACAGAAAATAAGAACGCTACAGAACTCTCAAATCTAAGCGAAGCCCACGGCGTCGGCGATAAAGAAAACCAGAAAAATTCGGTGGTACTCGGGGAAGAAAAACGGAAGGAACTCGTGCAAGCCTGCATTCGCGCCGAAAACGAAGTTGCTGGCGCAGCTACCGGCGGGCTTGATCAAACGGCCTCACTCCTTTGCACTGCCGGAAATGCAATTAAAATCGATTGCCAGAGCTGGGAAAACACTGAAATTCCGTTTGATTTGAGTAAGTACGGTTTGCAGCTACTAATTGTGGACACAAAAGCCCCACATTCTCTAAACGATGGACAATACGCAGCACGACGTCAGGCCTGTGAAGAAGCGGCGGCAAAACTTGGCCGGAAGAGTTTACGTGATACTAACTATGCAGAGATTACTTCCCTGCCTGCTGAGCTCCTGCCAAAAGCACGGCACGTCGTAAGCGAAATTGATCGAGTTCAGCGCACGGTAACGGCCTTGCAAAATAATGACTTGGAAGCTGTCGGACCGCTCTTTTACGCTTCTCATGTGTCGCTACGCGATGATTACGAAGTTTCTTGTCCCGAACTCGACCTTGTGGTTTCCACTGCGCAAGAATTTGGCGCACTCGGGGCACGCATGACCGGCGGCGGATTCGGCGGTTCCGCGATTGTACTGGTAGATTCAGAGCGCGTAAGCGAACTGCAAGATAAAATCGGTCAAGCATATGCCGAAGCAGGGTTTAACCCGCCAGCATTCCTGGTAAGTACCGCTGGTGGTGGAGCAGAAAGGATCTCCTAATGAGCAATTTCGATTCCCGAGTTTCTGAGGAACTCGCGCAGATGAGCAAGGCTGAAGCACTCGCTGCAGCGCAGGAGAAAATGCGGCTTGACGGCGCTTCTGCCACGGCGATTAATGTTTTCACTGATTATTTTCACCAGCTCGAAACAGGTGTCACCGGTTTAATCCCAGAAGACACAATTGATCCAATTACTTCTGTAGAGTCAATTGAAGAATTTGAGTTAGATCCAAAACAAGCTTCGGAAGCACTTGGAAAAACAGTTTTCTTAAAACTTAACGGTGGTCTCGGCACTTCAATGGGTCTAGATAAAGCAAAGTCGTTGCTACCGGTGCGTGACGGGAAAACTTTCCTCGAAATTATCTTTGATCAGATTCGGGCCGCTCGTCGTAATTCGGGCCGTGAAGTGCCACTACTACTGATGAACTCTTTCCGCACGCGCAGCGACTGCGCCCCACTCTTCCCTGATGACTTGAAAATTTCCGGACTTCCAATTGATTTTGTACAAGGACGGGAACCAAAGTTAGTAACCGATTCTCTCGCACCAATTTCTTGGCCGGAAGACCCATCTCTCGAGTGGTGCCCTCCCGGACACGGAGATATTTTCACCTCGCTTTATGATCTCCAACTGCTTGATCAGTTACTTGATGC
>JAXFDG010000034.1:0-12475 GCA_034173665.1 Arcanobacterium sp. | reverse complement strand
TCTCAGCACCAAAACTTTGACTATATTATTGCTTGCGATCACGGCTACGAACACGCGAAAAAAGCAGGAATTAAACCGCACCTCATTATTGGAGACTTTGACTCAATAACCGCCGAAACAGATACCCAACTCAAGAAAATCGCAGCTAAGTCAAAGCCTGTAACTGAAAACGACTGCAGCTACAAAATTGCAAACGATCATCCCAACGAAGTCGAACATAGCAATGACCCTGTATCTCGTAAAACCGAGAAATCCCAGAAAGAACCTGAAGCTGGAACAAGACCACAAATACTTCCAGAACCACGATCAATACTTCCAGAACCACAACAAATAATTCGCCTGCCAAAAATGAAAGAAGACACCGACACCTTGGCAGCACTCCGTATCGCAATCCAAAAAGGTGCAACTGAAGTCACCCTCTTCTGTGCTCTCGGTGGAAGGCTCGATCATCTTATCGCTAACCTACAACTTGGAATTTTTGCCGCAACTCATGATGTAAAGCTAAAAATTTGGGACGAACACACACGAGTAACCTTCCTTGGTCGCCCAGCCACAAACCCGACAACCCCAGTAAACACTGCAAAATTTGCGCCGCAACCAGGATTTTCCTTCTCAGTTTTTGCGGTAACTGACACCGCCAGAGAAGTCACTATTGCCAACGCGCTATATGAAGTCTTCGAGACAACGCTAACCTCCAGCTTCCCAATCGGAGTTAGTAACGAATGGCTCCCGTCAACGGTGGCAAACCCAAACCCCGAGATAACTGTAAGTGTGCGCGAAGGAGTGCTCGCCGTCGTCTGCTCAAAACTCGATTAACATCTCGCGCTAGATTAAAACCTCGACTCCTCGATAATCTGGTTGCTCGATTAAACGTCTAGCACTTGGGCAAATTCTTGGTTATGCGGGCAGACCTAGTATCTTAGAGAGTGCTAGTTCATAATCAACACTGAAAGGGAGGTATCGATGAAGCTGCAACTGAGTTTGGACGAAATTCAAGCCTTTGCCAAAGCGCGCGAAAATGGAGATACCTCCGCTTGGCTCGCCGGGAAAGAATTCGAAAATCCGCAACAATACCAAGTCGTGCCAGTAGTAGCAGAAATGCTTTCAGATTCATGCACCCCAATTCAGGCAATGCGCGCGCTAAAGGCACGCTCACAACATGCTTACTTGCTTGAGTCTGTTGCCGAAAACGAAAAGTGGGGTCGATACACTTTCCTTGGCGCCGATCCGCTCCTAGCAATTTCTTGTACCGACGGCGTGCTGAAAATCGGCACCGAAACCACCTACACCAAAAACCCGAGTATTGAACTGCGTGAACTAATGGCGAAATACCGCAGCCCGAAACTTCCGGGGTTGCCAAGCTTCACCGGCGGACTGGTCGGATACTTTTCTTACGACTATCTAACCTACGCGGAGCCAACTGCAAAAGTTGAAGTTCGCGATGAAGAAGCTTTCCAAGATGTCGATCTCATGCTCTTCGACACGGTTATTGCCTTCGATAATTTCCGGCAAAAAATCATCCTGATTGCGAACGTTCGCCTTGAAGGTGACCTGTCGGAAAACTATGCTCAGGCGAAGCAGCAGCTCACGCAACTACAAGAAATTCTGCAAACTGCTGCGCAAGAAACACAAAATTATCCCGGAAAGCTCCTTGGAGAATTCACGCCGTTATTCGACGAAAACTCTTACACGGCAATGGTCGAGCGCGCTAAGCACTATATTCATGAGGGTGATATTTTCCAGATCGTGCTCTCAAACCGTTTGAGTGCACCTTTTGCCGGAAGCCTTTTTAATACTTACCGGATGCTGCGGGCAACGAACCCGTCTCCGTATATGTTCTATTTTTCTGGAACAGACGTCGAAGTAGCCGGTGCCTCCCCAGAAACTCTCGTAAAGCTGCAAGACGGCGTACTCCACACTTTCCCTCTTGCCGGCACTCGGAAACGCGGTGCAACCGAAGCGGAAGATCTCGCCCTCGAAGCAGAACTTCTTGCAGATAAGAAAGAACTTGCCGAGCATAATATGCTGGTAGACCTTGGACGAAATGATCTTGGCAAAATTTCCAAGTTTGGTTCAGTACAAGTGGAAAAGCTCCGAGCAATCGAACGTTACTCGCACGTGATGCATATTGGCTCTACCGTGCGTGGTGAAATTCGTGAAGAATTCGATGCCTTTGATGCGATTGAAGCAGTGCTTCCAGCCGGTACGCTATCCGGTGCCCCAAAGATTCGGGCCTGCCAGTTAATCGGTGAACTCGAAAATTCCAAACGCGGAATATACGGCGGAGCAATCGGCTACATCGACTTCTCCGGAAATATGGATACCGCAATCGCAATCCGCATTGCCTACCGGAAGAACGGAAAAGTTTTCGTCCGTTCCGGCGCGGGCGTGGTGGCAGACTCGGTGCCAGTTAATGAATTCCAAGAATGTATCAATAAGGCAAAAGCCGTGGTGAATGCTTTGAATCTGGCGCAAGAATTGGAAGAGCCAGCGGCGGTTATGGCAGAAGGAGCGCAGGCATGATTCTCCTCATTGATAACTACGATTCCTTCTCCTACAACCTGTACCAACTTATCGGCGAACTAAACCCAGATATTAAAGTGATTCGTAACGATGAATTGACGGTAGATGAAATCGCCGAACTAAACCCTGAACAGATTATTATTTCTCCTGGCCCGGGGCGTCCGGAAGACGCCGGAGTAATTATCGACGTCGTGAAAAATCTCGGCGGGCAGTTCCCAATCCTCGGTGTCTGCCTTGGGCATCAGGCAATTAGTGCAGCTTTCGGAGCTACGGTGACTTACGCGAAAGAACAAATGCACGGGAAGCAGTCTGATGTGCGCTTCGATACTGATTCAGTGCTTTTCCGCGGTTGTGATGAAGTGACGCCGGTTGCTCGCTACCACTCACTTGCTGCTGACCCAGTTACTTTACCTGCAGAATTACGTGTTACTGGTCTTGTTGACGACGGGGAAGTGATGGCACTCGAACATCGTGACCTCCCAATTTACGGCGTACAGTTCCATCCGGAATCAATCCTGACCCCACAGGGGCGAATTATGCTGAAGAACTTTTTGCAAGTAGGCACTGGCGCAAGTGCAGGTGCTGTAGGTGCAGCCTCCACCACCCAGACCGTGGAACCCGCAGACGCATCGCCAGAAAATAACTAAAACTGAGGGGAAGAAAATGATTAAAGAAGCAATTGTAAAAATCGTTAACAAAGAAGACCTCAGTTACGAAGAAGCCTACGCCGTAATGAATGAAATCATGGACGGTGAAACCACCCCTACGCAAAACGCGGCATTCCTCGCGGCATTGTCCACCAAATCAACTCGCGCCGAAACAACAGCCGAAATTGCTGGATGTGCGCAGGCAATGCGTGAACACGTACTGAAAGTAAACCCCGGCTATGACGTGCTCGAAATAGTTGGAACTGGTGGCGATAACGCCGGCTCCTTCAACATCTCCACGACTGCTGGGCTCGTTGCGGCAGCAGGCGGGGTAAAAGTGGCAAAGCACGGAAACCGTGCGGCGTCGTCGAAAAGCGGAGCGGCAGACTGCTTAGAGGCACTCGGAGCAAATATCGATCAGGTACCTGCACACGCGGAAAAGATGCTTGATGAAGCCGGGATGTGCTTCTTTTTCGCGCAAAAGTATCACTCTTCCATGAAATACGTCGGCGCGATTCGTCGTGAGCTAGGCTTCCGCACAGTATTTAACATTCTTGGCCCACTTACCAATCCAGCAAGTCCAACTCAGCAGCTACTTGGCGTTTATGAAGAACACCTTGTGGAACCGTTAGCGAATGTGCTGATGGAGCTCGGGGTGAAACGCGGAATGGTAGTTTTCGGGCTCGATAAGCTGGACGAAATTTCACTCTCTGCGCCAACGAAGATTTGTGAATTCCAAAATGGTTGGTACAAAACAAGCGTGATTCAACCAGAAGATTTCGGGATGACGCGCTGCACTAAGGAAGACCTCCTTGGCGGAACTCCAGAAGAAAATGCGCAGATTACACGCGATATTTTGGCTGGTAAAGAACGCGGTCCGAAGCGCGATGCAGTATTGCTAAATGCGGGCGCAGCACTGTACATTGCCGAAAAAGCCGAGAGCCTTGCGGCAGGCGTAGCGCTCGCTGGGGAACTTATCGATTCTGGCGCAGCAACTGCGACTCTCGAAAAGTTTATTCAGTTGAGTAATGCGGTTGAAGCTGGAGCCAGCGAAACAGGAGCTAGCGAAACCGCGGCTACTGAAACAGGAGCTGGCGAAACCGAAACTGCAACCACTGAAGCGGGTGCGCAATGACCGGCACCATTCTTGACCAACTCGCAGAACACGCCCGAGAACGCGCAGCCGCTCAGCTAGCCCGCGCGAGCATTGCAGAGTTATCAGCGGAACTGGCGCAGCTGCGTCCAGAACTTATCGCAGATTTTGCTTTTGGGGATGCTCTTGCGCGCCCGGAGCTTTCCTTTATCTGTGAGGTAAAGAAAGCCTCGCCGTCGAAAGGAATTATTGCGCAAGATTTCCCGTACCTTGAGATTGCTGCCGATTATCGAGCCGCCGGCGCAGACGCAATTTCAGTGCTTACCGAGCCGAAATGGTTCCTTGGTTCACTCGAATACTTGCGTGAAATTACGGCTCGAGTTTCACGGTTGCAAGATTTAGAACCGCCGACTCCGTGCTTGCGGAAAGATTTCACGGTGCATGAGGTTGATTTGTATCATGCGCGTCTTGCAGGTGCCTCTGCGATTCTTTTAATCGTAGCGATGCTAGATGACGCCGAGCTTCAGGCATTCTCGCAGCTTGCAGTCGAGCTTGGGCTTTCTGCGCTTGTGGAAGTGCACGACGAGCAAGAACTCGAGCGGGCACTAAATATCGGGGCAAAAATTATCGGCGTAAATAATCGCAACCTGAAAACATTCTCGGTTAACCCAGAAAACTCACTTCGCTTAAAACAGATTGCTCCAGCTGATGTAACTTTCGTGGCCGAAAGTGGTATTTCGCAGCCGGGTGAAGTTCGCATGCTTCGCGAAGCTGGAGTGGATGCGCTACTAATCGGGGAGTCGCTAATGCGGGCAGAAAATCGTCGCGACTTTTTACAACAGCTTCGCGCTGCAGGTGCCACCAGTGACTGAAATAAAACTTTGCGGACTAACACGCGCCAATGAAATTGCTTGGGCAAATGAACTCCAGCCCGACTATGTGGGCTTTGTGTTTGCGCCAAAATCACGGCGTTACGTATATCCACAAGCCGCAGCCGAACTGCGTTCACAACTAGACCCAGAAATTGCAACAGTTGGTGTGTTCGTAGATGCAGATATCGTGGAGATTGCGGAACTCGTAGCTGCCGGCACGATTAACGTAATTCAACTCCATGGCAGTGAATCCGAAGAATATCTCACCCAATTACGGGCGGCGCTCGCAAAACTGAGTGTCGAAACTCCAAAAATAATTCAAGCCTTCGGGCTTGCTTCGGAGCACGACGTCGATAATGCAAATCAATCAAGCGCTGATATTGTGCTGCTTGACGCTCCAGGCGGGGGCACAGGAGAGCCTTTTAACTGGGATTTACTTGCTGGAATTAAGCGTGAATATTTTTTGGCAGGCGGGCTAACCCCGGAAAATGTCGGAAGCGCGATTACGCGTTTGCAGCCCGACGGCGTGGACGTGAGTTCGGGGATTGAGACGGCCGGACTCAAAGATCAAGAAAAGATGGCAGACTTTGTACAGGCAGTGCGTACAAAACAAGCAGACCAAAATTAGGTAAACCGCTGAGTCAGGCAACACTGATAGAAATACAGTGTGCTGATGCTGGTAATGCTTAAAGCGAAAAGTGTCGAAGATGCTTAAGGGCGAAAAGCTTGGGTGGTCTTAAAAGGCCAGCACTAAGACGGGAGAAGATTAGAAATGACAAACCAAGCAGGACGATTTGGGGTGCACGGTGGGCAGTACATCCCTGAAACTTTAATGAACGCCGTCATTGAACTTGAACAAGCCTACAATCATTACCGGCAAGACCCGCAATTCCAGGCAGAGCTTGCTGAACTGTTGAATAACTATGCGGGCCGCCCGTCTCGGCTCTACTATGCAAAGCGCATGACCGAAGACCTTGGCGGCGCAAAGATTTACCTCAAGCGCGAAGACCTCAACCATACCGGTGCGCATAAAGTAAATAACGTGCTCGGGCAGGCATTGCTGGCGAAGAAGATGGGCAAGACGCGGATTATTGCCGAAACAGGTGCTGGTCAGCACGGCGTAGCTTCGGCGACTGCAGCGGCATTGCTTGGTCTAGAGTGTGTTGTTTATATGGGCAAAGAAGATACCGAGCGGCAGGCGTTGAATGTTTATCGGATGCGTTTGCTCGGTGCCGAGGTTATTCCAGTAACTTCCGGAACCGCGACTTTGAAGGATGCAGTCTCAGAGGCAATGCGTGAATGGACTTCGCGGATTGACGATACGCATTACTGCCTTGGTTCGGTGATGGGCCCACATCCATTCCCGACGATTGTGCGCGATTTCCAAGCTGTGATTTCAAAGGAAATGCGTGAACAGATTCTGGAAATTGAGGGCAAACTACCAGATGCAGTGATCGCCTGCGTGGGTGGCGGCTCGAATGCTATCGGCGCGTTTTACCATTTTATTGAAGACGACGGCGTGCGTTTGATTGGTGCGGAGGCTGCCGGGCGCGGCGTGGAAACACCTGAAACAGCAGCAACTATTCAAACTGGGAGCCTAGGCATTTTCCATGGCATGAAGTCTTATTTCTGCCAGGATGAATACGGGCAGATTGCGCCCGTTTATTCAATCTCGGCAGGGCTTGATTATCCGGGGATTGGTCCGGAGCATGCGCATTTGCATGATCGTGGCCGGGCTGAGTACGTTGCGGTGACTGATGATGAAGCCGTTGATGCTTTTGAATATTTATCGCGGATGGAAGGCATTATTCCAGCGATTGAGTCGGCGCATGCGGTGGCTTATGCGCAAAAGATTGCGCCAACTATGACTGCAGATCAAGTGATAATCGTGAATCTTTCTGGGCGTGGAGATAAAGATTGCGCAGCTATTGCGCGTTACCGAGGAGAAGATATTCATGAGTGAGCAGGTTTTTGGAGCGGCACGTATTGGTAAGGCTTTCGAGAACGGTAAGGCTTTTATTTCCTTTATTACTTGTGGCGATCCAGATTTGGAGACAACCGCGCGAGTTGTTCGTGAAGCTGCTGCGCGGGGTGCAGATTTGGTGGAGTTGGGGATCCCTTTCTCGGATCCAACCGCTGAGGGGCCAGTAATTCAAGAAGCGAATATGCGGGCATTGAGTGGGGGAGTTACTACTGATAAGGTCTTTGATTTAGTGCGTGACTTGCGCACCGATGTAGAGATTCCGCTTGTTTTTATGACCTATGCAAATGTGGTTTTCTCTTACGGTGCAGAGCGCTTTATTGAAACCTGTCGGCAGGTCGGGATTGACGGTTTGATTTTGCCAGATTTGCCGTTTGAGGAGCGCGAAGAGTTTTCCGAGATTTGCGATAAGTTTGAGGTTGCGCTGATTCCGTTGGTCGCGCCAACTTCAGAGCAGCGTATTGCGCAGATTGCACAGGCAGCGCAAGGCTTTATTTATATTGTTTCGAGTCTTGGCGTGACTGGAGTGCGTTCAGAAATCACTACCGATATTGCTGGAATCGTGGAAGTGATTCGAGATAATACTGATGTTCCATGTGCAGTTGGGTTCGGAATTTCGCGCCCGGATCAGGCTCGAGAAATGGCTGCTAAGGCTGATGGCGTAATCGTGGGCTCTGCGATTATCAAACTTTTAGCCGAGCATGGCCGCGAGGCGGTTCCAGTAGTGGGCGATTATGTTTCGGAGATGAAGCAGGCTGCAAACTCGGCTGGATGAATACCAGGTGAATGCTAAGCGAATGCTTAGTGGAGCGGGTTTCCAGCTCTGGATAGGGACCAGGGCAGAATTATGCTTAAACCCAAGTGTCAGACTAGCCCAGCTTAATTAGAGCAGAATGTATGTACGATATCCGCGGCTGCCGAAGTAACAATCTGCGGTGTTGTGGTAGATGAAGGTGCGTCCGAAGCGTCGATCGCCGAAAATTGCACCTTTTTTCGCCCGCACAGCTTCTTCAGTAACCAGCCAGCTTGAAACGGTTAAATCAATGTCCCGCACTTCTTGAACTTTGAAATAAAGCTCTTCTGTGAGTAGTTGCCCATCCCATTTTGTAATTTCTTCAAGTACAGAGGACCGCGGCGGGAACTTTTTTCTGCTTAGCCGAGCTTCTTCGTCATAACAAAGATTTTTCCGCTGATCGTCAATCTTTTTGTAGCAGTCTGCGAAGAAAAATTTTCCGTCGAGCGTGCCAATAAGTTCTGGCTCGCCGCCAGTTTCTTCCATCTTTGCAAGTTTTTCTAATGCTTGTGGAGAATCTGCAAGCCGTGCCGCAACTTCATCCCAATTGACCTTTCCGCCAAGAAAGACCTTCCGCTTATCGAAGCGGTCCTGCAAAGTTTTCATTATTTCTTCATACATACCTCAAAGATTAACCTAATTCAGAGGAGAACGATGATTCTGGAAGATATTGTTGGAGGGGCAACAAAGATTTCCGTGAATTTACCCCTAGTCACGATAATTTACCGCTGCCTAACAATAATCCGCTTCAACAAGAACTCAGCACAGAAATTAATTTTGCTCTCATATTGAGACGGAATCAGCTTGTACCCTGTACATTCTGCGAGACGCAAGCGCACGTCGTCGGCCTGCAAATTAATCTATAAAGGTAGCCAAATGGATCTCACGATAAGGCGATTATGAACGGTGATGGTCGACTCACGCACGTTTTAGACCCAGAAGATAAAGGGCAGGATGAGTGTGGAGTCTTTGGAGTATATGCACCTGGTGAAGAAGTCTCACATCTCGCTTACTTCGGGCTTTATGCGCTGCAACATCGCGGTCAGGAAGCGGCGGGAATTGCGGCAGCAGACGGCGAACACATTCTGATTGTGAAAGATGTTGGACTGGTCTCGCAGGTCTTCAATGAAGACGCACTTCGCGGGCTTGCTGGAGACATCGCAATCGGACACACGCGTTACTCAACTACCGGCGATTCTTCTTGGCAAAATGCGCAGCCACTGCTTGGAGGGACAAAATTTGGCACAGTTGCCCTAGCGCATAACGGAAACCTCACGAATACAAAGCTCCTTGCGCGGCACGTAGAGCAAACTCAAGGCGCAAAATTAGGAACCGTGCTTGGGCATGGTTCTACCTCCGATACGGCCGTGATTACGGCACTTCTTTCTGGGGTAGAAGATGTTGAGAGTTTAGAAGCTGCGGCATTGCAGGTGCTACCAAAGCTGTTGGGCGCTTTTTCGTTGGTTTTCATGGACGAGGAGCGACTCTATGCCGCCCGTGACCCGCATGGCTTCCGTCCGCTTGTACTCGGTCAGCTTGAAAACGGTTGGGTGGTTGCTTCGGAAACTGCGGCACTCGATATCGTTGGGGCAAGTTTCGTGCGTGAGGTGGAACCGGGTGAGTTCCTGGTAATTAGTGCCGACGGCGTGCGCTCACAAAAGTTTGCACGAGCTACTCCGCATGGTTGTATTTTTGAATACGTTTATCTTGCTCGCCCGGATACGTCGATTCGGGGAACGAATATCAATTCGGCACGGAACCGGATGGGTCGAGCTTTGGCGCGGCAGCACCCTGTGGAAGCCGATATTGTGATTGCAACTCCTGATTCTGGTACACCAGCAGCAATCGGGTATGCCCAAGAGTCGGGGATTCCTTATGCTCAGGGGCTAGTGAAGAATGCTTATGTTGGGCGAACTTTTATTCAGCCAACGCAGTTAATGCGTAAACGTGGAATTCGCCTAAAACTCAATCCGCTGCGGGAAGTGATTGAAGGGGCGCGAATCGTAATTATTGATGATTCGATTGTTCGCGGGAATACGCAGCGAGCAGTTGTGAAAATGTTGCGTGAAGCTGGGGCAGCAGAAGTTCATGTGCGGATTTCTTCACCTCCTGTGGCTTGGCCGTGCTATTTCGGAATTGATTTTTCCACGCGTGATGAGTTGATTGCGGCGCAAGAATCGGTGGAGCAGATTCGTGAATCAATTGGTGCGGATTCTTTGGGGTATCTTTCGTTGCCGGGAATGCTTGAAGCTACTGGCTTGCCAGAATATCAGTTGTGCACGGCTTGTTTTACGGGAAAGTATCCGGTTCCAGTTGATCTTGCGGAAATGCCAAGTCCTTGTTGAGAAATACTCCTCAGTTTTGACTTTCAAAAAATGACCACTTGGTGCAGTACGCTTATAGAGTTATGAATACTATTCCTGCATCAAATGATCCGTTTTTAGAAACTATGCGAAAGCTGCAAGAACGCGTTTCGCAAGCGAAGGCTGGGCAAAATTCAGGTGTCGCAGCTGGGTCTGGGGGTGTTGTTGGAGAAAACGCCGTCGTTAATGGAGTAAGCGCAGCTGCTAATGGAATGAACTCCGTTGCTAATGGGCGAGGTTCCGTTGCTGCTAATGCCGCAAATTCTCGAGATGAAAAAATTGCGGCGATGCTTGAAGGGTTGAATCCACGTCAGCACCAAGCTGTTACTCATACTGGTGGGCATTTACTTGTGGTAGCGGGTGCAGGCTCGGGTAAAACGAAAGTTCTGACTACGCGAATTTCTTATTTAATTGCTACAGGTGCTTTAAACGCGGGTGAGATTCTCGCGATTACCTTTACCAATAAAGCAGCGAAGGAAATGCAGGAGCGTCTAGAGCTGATGCTTGGCCCGGTGGCAAAGCGAATGTGGATTTCCACTTTTCATTCCGCTTGCGTGCGAATTCTACGGGCAGAGCACGATGCGATTGGATATCGCTCAACTTTTACTATTTATGATGCAGCCGATGCGCAACGTTTGATGAAAATGGTTTGTGCGGAGGAAGGAATTGATCCAAAGCAATACCCGCCAAAGACTCTTACGCATCGCGTCTCTGATTTGAAAAATGAAATGATTACTCCGCAGGTTTATGCGCAAATGGCGGTAGATAAGGATGGTCTTGTTCTTTCGAAGGCATATACGGAATATCAGAAGCGTCTGACTGCAGCTAATGCAATGGATTTTGATGATCTAATTATGCAAACGGTTAATCTTTTCCGAAAGAATCCGATGCTGACAGAAACTTATCGCCGTCGCTTCCGGCATATTTTGGTGGACGAATATCAAGATACGAATCCGGCACAATATGAGTTGGTGCGAATCCTTGCCGGTGAAGAAACCGATCCGATTCACGGAGAGTTGACTGTTGTGGGTGATGCTGACCAGTCAATCTATGCATTCCGTGGTGCGACAATCCGAAATATTGAAAGTTTTGAATCTGATTTCCCAAATGCAACAACTATTTTGTTGGAGCAAAATTACCGCTCTACACAAAATATTTTATCGGCCGCTAATGCGTTAATTTCTAATAATCCGGGGCGGCGAGCGAAAAATCTCTGGACTGATTTTGGGGCGGGGGATAAACTCGTTGGCTACGTGGCTGATACTGAACGTGATGAGGCTCAGTTTATTGCAGATGAAATTGATGAACTTCGCTGCAAGGGCTTTAAATATGGCGATATTGCGGTGTTTTATCGCGCGAATGCACAATCGCGTTCACTTGAAGAAACTTTGATGCGTGCTGGAATTCCGTACAAAGTTGTTGGCGGAACAAAATTCTATGACCGAAAAGAAATTAAGGACGCAATTGCTTACCTTCAGGCAACGGTAAATCCAGACGACACTGTTTCATTACGGCGAATTTTCAATGAGCCAAAACGTGGTTTAGGTACGAAAGCAGAATCTCTGGTGGGTGAGTACGCTACCCGTTTTGGAATTTCTTTTGGTCAAGCCTTATCGGAAATGGTTCTTGAAGAAAATCCGCGTGGTCTTGAAGTAGGGCTTGCGAGCCGGGCTCGCACAGCGTTAAAGGCTTTTGTGGATTTATTATCGACGGCGAGAGCTCTTGTTGCGGAGAATGCTGCGCCTGCTGAAGTGCTTGACTATCTAATGGATGAATCTGGCTACTTGGCAGTGCTGCAAGAATCGAATGATCCGCAGGATGAGGTGCGCCTTGAGAATCTTGCCGAACTTCATTCGGTGGCAGCTGATTTTCGAGTTCTTGAACCTGAGGGGACTTTAGACGATTTCTTGGATAAGGTTTCGCTAGTTTCTGACACGGATCAGATTCCAGAAGGCGGAGAGTCTGAGGGAGAAGTCGTGTTGATGACGATTCATACTGCTAAGGGTCTTGAATTCCCAGCAGTGTTCGTAACTGGCATGGAAGATGGTACTTTCCCGCATATTCGTTCTTTGAACTCTGAAGCTGAGCTTGCTGAAGAACGGCGACTCGCTTATGTGGCACTTACTCGTGCACGAAAGCGGCTTTATATTAGTCGCTCTGCTTCGCGGGCACAGTGGGGTGCTCCGCAAGAAATGCCGCCCTC
>JAXFDG010000033.1:0-6158 GCA_034173665.1 Arcanobacterium sp. | reverse complement strand
TGGAATAATTTTATGTGGCCAAGAATTATCGCCCCGAGTCCAGAGTGGCACGTGCTCCCAGTGGCCACCTCCGCACTACAAACCCAATATGCCGCGAACTGGACTATCGTGATGGCTGCAACTACTGTTGCCATCGCTCCACTACTAGTACTCTTCCTAGTGTTTAACCGGCAAATCATTAAATCTATTGGAATTCGCGGTATCGGATAAAAATAATAGTCCAACAAGTAAGCCGCTAACCCGGTATCAGCAACTAACAACCCACTAACAAACTACCAACTAGGCAGCTAAACAATTAACCAGTGGGCTCGGTAACCAACCTGCATCCTGCCGGATGCAAAATCTGCCAAGCCAGAAAGATTCCCAAAATTCGCTTAACGCTTAGCGAGTGAGGTTTTGCCAATATTTTGCAGCCTCCCAGCTAGTTCACTAGAGAAAAACAGTTAAACTTTAAACGAGTCTAATCTGATTAAAGATTAATCGGGTTGAAGATTCTAAAATACAACAAATCCGGATTTGTCTGCGCTAAAGATCAAAACAAAATCTATCCGCACGACGTCGGTAATAAGAAAAGAAAATAGAAGCTAGAGGAACAAATGAAACGTAAATACGTCTTGGGGGCAATTGCTACAGCTACTGCATTGGCTCTCGGTGCCTGCTCCCCTGCTGCAAATACTGAATCAAAAAATACTTCCAGCGAAAAAACCACAGTAACATTCCGCCTCTGGGACGATACGGCTGCACCATCATATATTCGTTCATTTGAAGCTTTCGAAGCGAAGAATACAGACATCGATGTAAAAGTTGAAGTTGTTCCATGGGATGCTTACTGGAATCAGCTCCCTCTTGATATTTCAGCCAAGCAAATGGCCGATGTCTACTGGGTAAATTCTTCAAATTTCGCCCTCTATGCTGATGCCGGAAACTTACTTGATATTTCCGAAACCCTTGGCACGGATCATGACGAATGGCAGCAGTCGGTAGTAGACCTTTACACCTATAAAGGAAAACTCTGGGGTGTGCCACAGATTTGGGACTCCATCGCCCTCTTCTATAACAAAGATCAAGTTTCTGCAGCTGGCGTTGACCCAACAAATCTCACCTGGGCCGCTAATGGTGGAGATGGCGACACCTTTATCGAGGCCGCAAAGAAGTTAACGCTTGATGCAAACGGTAAGAATGCAACAGAAGCAGATTTTGATGCCGCAAATATCAAGACTTATGCTTTCAACGCACAAGCTGATTTGCAAGCGATCTACCTTGATTTCATGGCGCAAAACGGAACTCCGCTCCAAACTGAAGACGGCGCTTTGAATCTGGATACCCCAGAAGCTGTTGAGTCATTCCAATATCTTGTTGACTTGATTAACACGCATAAAGTTTCCCCATCAGCTGCCGAAACAAATGTTAATGGCGAACTTGCACAAGAAATGTTTATGCGCGGCGAGATGGCACTCTTCCAGTCTGGGCCTTACTCTTTAAAGACCATCGCTGAGAAGTCGAACATCAATTGGGGTATTGCACCAATGGTAGCTGGTCCCGAAGGACGCGTTAGCGTTGTACACGGAGTAGCTGCAGTTGGTAATGCAGATACTGCTCATCCAGAAGAAACCGCACGCGTACTTGAATGGCTTGGTTCTGCTGAAGGTCAGATGGCTCTGGCAGAAGACGGCGTGGCTTTCCCGGGTGCTGTGGAAGCTCAAGAAGCATTCGTGAACTACTGGGCGAAGAAATCAGTTGATGTTTCTGTCTTTATTGAAGCGGCTTCCGGTGAAACCACTGCGGCACCTTATGGTCCAGACATTAACGCTGGTTTGAATGCCGCAGTTCCAGTGCTGAAGGATATTTTCCTTGGCGCAAAGGATGTTGCTGAAGGCTTGGCCGAAGCGAATAAACTCGGCAATGAGGCAATGAAACAATAGGCGCGGGTAGACATCTACCGTAACCACCCAACCAGAGCGGGAAATTTAATCTAAGCACCCATTCAGAGCGGGAAATCGCAATATTTTCGATGAATTTTTGCGGTTTCCCGCTCTGCACTTTAGTTTTTTACCACGCAATCAGCGGTTTCCCGCTCTGCACTTAAAATTCCTGGGCTGCAACCCATTCAACTATCCCAGCAGCACCTGCTTCTACGGTCTCTAAAGTATCCGCAAAGCCACTTGCTGGGCCATACCAAGGATCTGGCACATCGTAGTTTCCATCAGAAGAATAAAAATCTGAGTATTGCGAGCGCTTCCTACCTGCCCCCGCACCAGAACCGAATGCTTCCCGATTTGGCCCGAGCACGCCGTCTGCCCCAAAAACACCTTCACTAGAAATTGGGGTTGTGCCATCAAACTCGCGCCAAAGATGAACTTTCCGGGTATCCCCGCCGACCGATTCAAGCATTGAACGCAGCGAACGGGCGTGCCCCACAGTCATTGCCAATATCAAATCAGCTTCTTTGAGTTCTTCCGCGGTAGCGCGATGCGCATAGTGATTAACCGGCACATCATAATCGTTATCGCGAAGCACCTTTTGTGCCCGTGAATCAATACGGTTACCCTGCTCCTCAGCAGAAACTCCCGCCGATGTTACCGAAACATCGGAGATTCCTTTGCGCGCGAAGTAGTCACGCAGCACTACCTCTCCCATCGGAGAGCGGCAAATATTTCCAGTGCAGACGATGAGGATCCGGTAGGTCACTTAGAAATCCCAGTCCTCATCTTCGGTAGCTTCAGCAGTACCGATAACGTAAGAAGAACCGGAGCCGGAGAAGAAGTCGTGATTCTCATCTGCATTCGGTGAAAGTGCAGCCAAAATTGCTGGGTTCACTGCAGTCTGGTCTGCTGGGAAGAGTGCTTCATAACCAAGATTCATGAGTGCCTTGTTCGCGTTGTAGCGCAAGAACATCTTCACATCTTCGGTTAAGCCCATCTCGTCGTAGAGCGATTCGGTGTAGAGCTCTTCGTTATCGTAAAGCTCTAGCAAGAGTTCATAAGTGTAATCGCGCAGCTCTTCCTGGCGCTCTGGCGAAGCCTTCTTCACTGCCTGCTGGTACTTGTAACCAATGTAGTAGCCATGCACTGCTTCATCACGAATGATGAGGCGAATCAAATCAGCGGTATTGGTGAGCTTTGCATGCGAAGACCAGTACATTGGTGCGTAGAAACCTGAATAAAAAAGGAAAGACTCAAGCATAGTCGAGGCAACTTTGCGCTTTTCTGGGTCGTCACCGTGGTAGTAATCGAGCACAATCTGTGCCTTGCGCTGCAGATACTCGTTTTCTTCAGACCAGCGGAAAGTTTCCCGAATTTCTTCCGTCGAAATCAAAGTAGAAAAGATTGAAGAATACGACTTAGCGTGCACCGATTCCATGAAAGCAATGTTTGTGAGCACTGCTTCTTCATGCGGGGTGACGGCGTCGGGGATAAGAGACACTGCGCCTACAGTTCCCTGGATGGTATCGAGTAAGGTCAGACCGGTAAATACGCGGGTGGTCATCTGCTGCTCATGCGGCTTTAGGGTGTTCCAAGACTGAATGTCATTAGAGAGTGGAATTTTTTCTGGCAGCCAGAAGTTTCCGGTGAGACGTTCCCAAACTTCTTGATCTTTTTCGTCGATAATTTCGTTCCAGTTAATTGCCTGTACGGAATCGAGCAGCCTTAGCTTAGAGTTAGTCATTTGCTTCAACCTTTAGAAGTTTGGAATGGACTTTGATTTCAAGATTCAATCATAATTTAAAAACTTCAATAGATTGATGTTCACCCGCGCCGAAGTGCTCACAAATTTAGGATGGACTTTAGCGAGCTACAACTTAGCTACTAAGGCCACTACAATCGGGCAGCTATCACGGCGTCGACTAGTTCGCCGTCGATTTTAAATTTCTTACGCTCTATTCCCTCAACCATAAACCCGGCAAATTCTGCCACTTTTGCTGAAGCCGGATTATTCAGCCGATACCCAAGCTCGAGACGCCGAATCTCAGGAGATGGAATCTGCTGCAGAAGCTCATACCCAGGCGTGATCGAATTATTATCAAGACGTGCTTGAGCCCAATCGCATACTGTTTTTACAGCAACTTTCATTAAGCCTTTGCCTCTGGCAGAGCCCGCACTCCAATACCAAACCCAAGTACGATCAAATTTGCCAGACGCCGTATCCAATGCTTCAAAACGCAACCCCACCAAGCCACAAGCTTCACCGGCAATATCCAAACAGAATACGGAGCGGTCTTGATGAATCGGGAGGAACTCTCTGAGCAGCGATTTAGCTTCTTCCAAATTTCCAATCGGAGACATTTGGCGATGTAAATCTAAGTGTGTTCGGTAAAGTTCAAACAATCTGGAGGCATCGCACTCCTGCCAATACCGCAAAGTGCACTGAAGCACTTCAACAGGATTAGAAGTCACCGCTCCCCCTCCTGAATTCAAACTCATCTTTACTACTAACCAACATTTAAGCATGCTGTGGTCTCGGAGAGTAATTATTAAACCGCTTAGCACCGAAAATAGACCGGATAACTCACCTTACTGGATTAGGTTTGAATTATTCCCATAACCTAAAACCATGAACAATGCAGGAAACGCAATTAAGGTGCTCCTCAAGATTGACCCTGAAGAACAAAATGAACGAGTCGAAATATTCGCCCGAGAATACTCGGAACAGATTCGCCAGATAGAACAGGCTGCTAACAATGGCAGTGAACTTACACAATTGGTTGGAATCACAGGCACCAGCCATCAGCTAATTCAAACAGTTGACGCCACCTTGTTCTTCACTCGTAACAAAAGGGTGTGGGTCAGAGTCAACGGCATAGAGATGCAATTACGTCAACGTCTTATTGAACTAGAAGATCGACTCAACCCAAAACAATTCGTTCGCATTTCTCAAAGCGAGATTGTGAATCTGAAGCACATACAGTCACTTGATTTTTCAATCGCAGGCACAATTTCACTAAAACTCAAAGATAAAACAACTTGCTACGTCTCGCGTCGTTCACTCGCAAATTTCAAACGCCAACTCGGACTCTAAAACTTCATCAAATAAAGGAAATATCATGAAAAATATCATCAAGGCAAGCGTCTACGGTCTCGCAATTGGAACCTTCGTAGAATTATTGGTCTCAGTAATTGTTTCAATTAACAGCGATACTTCAGTATTTGTTTGGGCCACTCCGGCATACCTCGAGCAATTCGGCGAAAACACCCTACTGGCGGCTTTTATTACGAAAGCTACCTACGCACTTATTGGAATCTTGTCGTTAGCTGCAGCAAAAATATTTGATGCAGAAAAGCTCTCCTTGGTCACCGCAACCCTCGGGAATTTTGCCCTAATGCTAACAATCGTCGGCCTAGCAGGCTTTGGCCTGAAGTGGTTCCCGATCACAATACCTGGCTTCACGCTTTTCACCGGCATCTTCATCACAATCTATACAGTTATTTGGATAATCAGCTACACAAGCACTGCACGCAGTATCAAAGAAATAAATACTAAACTACAAGCAAGCAACAGCTAAGCTGAAACTATTGGCCACCACCTCCATCGCGTTGTAAAGGAGTTAACGATGGAGGTGAGACTCACCTGACCTCCCAGTTGATACTAAAAAGTACGTGACGAGACTGTTTTGCCTGAAGCGCTTCCTGAGCATTGTCGAGCAGCTTTGGATGCGGTAGTTTCTTTAGCTTGGTATTCGCGGATTTTCGCGTCGTACTTGGCTTTCAGATCGAGACGCGCCGCGTCAAAAAGGTCTGGTAGTCAGCATGAAAGCCTAGTCTTGTAGGATTTATTTCATCACCCGCCTTTTGGCGGGCGAACTATTTTCTCGATTCTATGAGCACTTCAAATGCATGAATATTATTCAATAATTACTTCACCGTAAACAGAGGTAAATAATTATCGAAGTAAACAAAGAATGACTACCCGCTCTGATTGAGTGTCATGGGCATAAAGCGGGAGGTAAAATCGTATGAAACCCCACAAAAAGTTTTCTAGTCTCGGCTTGTACCCCATTATACGTACTGTTAGCATCTAGATTAAGAGACTGCTGGATTCTTCTTACCAAAAGCCGGTTTTCACGCTTAAAACCAAACTTTTCTCGTGGTTCTGATTACGAGAAAAGGTTTGCAGTAGCCAGTTTTCTCAATTGCTAAAAAGTGTAGCTTTGAGGCACTTTC